>CAYHAB010000329.1:0-4779 GCA_964354505.1 uncultured Thermodesulfobacteriota bacterium | reverse complement strand
AAAAAACTTTGTGGGATATGCCTTTCAAAACATAAAACCGATATTTGCTCGATCAGCGTATGCGGTAGTGAACCTTGAAAGACCCGTTATCGCTACTGAAGAAAAAGTTGCCCAAAAGGTCTTCCCCTCGAGACAGCACGTGCAAACTCCCGAGATCCTTAAAGAGGTAGGCATTGTGTTGGTCTCCCTCGCGAACAACCATATGTATGACTTTAACGGCATAAAGGGGATCGAGGAGACCATACAACGGCTTGAGGATGCCGGCATTGCGTACGTGGGGGCGGGCGTAGACAGGGTTTGAGTTTAATCCCCCTTATCACCTTCCACAAAGAAGACGGTGTGCCATACCTCTCATATGAGGAAATTACCATTCGGCCTAACGAGGACGGTTCCTTTCAACCTTTATTAATCGCGGCGATTGACATCAGCAAAAGATCCGTTCCAATTGGCCAAGGAGGCCAAGCATAGGCCAGATTGGTTTATCCGGGGCGGTGAACAGGGCAGGGAAATTTGCCTGGTCACGTATCATGTAGTCAAAGAAGTATATGTAGATTGGATCGTTGAACAATTCCGATGCCCGCGATATTTTTTGCTTTACAAAAGATCAGTTTATATGATATAAAAGAACAAAGAACAGTGAACGTAGGTCTTGTAAACCTTTTTAACCTGAAAGGAGGGACGTATGAAGAGGGTAGCAGTGATTACTATTATAGGTTTGGTGGCGATTGCCTTTTGCCTCATGACGGTGGCGTCGTATGCCAAGAGTTCTTACTTTGGGGTTGACAACCAGAGCGTAGCATACCCCAAAGAGTTTGACGACACTGAGGCAGCAATCGCAAAGGCGGAACAGTCGCCGGGAGCCAAGGTCTGTCCCGAGAAGATTGCCAACGCGAAGGCGTTAGCTAAAAAGGGAGTTCAGACCTATTGGGCCTGCCGCACTGAGGAGGCTATGAAGATGCTGGCAGATGCCCGGAAGATGGCCAAAGAGGCGGAGTCGTGCGCACCGAAAGCGGTGATAATCCTTAAAGGGGTAAATTTCGCCTTCGATTCTGCTGAGCTGACTGCCAAAAGCAAGGATATTTTAGACGAGTGGGTTGGCAAGCTCAAGGCGGAGCCGAGCAACAAGGTCGAACTAGCGGGCCATTGCGATGAGAAAGGTTCAGTTGCCTACAATCAGTCTCTCTCGGAGAGAAGGGCCCAGTCGGTGGTTGACTATTTTGTCTCAAAGGGTATCGCAGCAAATCGCCTGAAGGCGGTTGGTTATGGCAAATCCAAACCCATTGCTTCCAATGCGACGGAAGAGGGTCGGGCCCAGAATCGCAGGGTTGAATTACAGATTTTTTGATCCCAGGAGGGTCAATGGGAAGGTCCTCGTGAGGTCGGCAGTGGTTGTTTGAAAGATACTGCTACCTTCCGTGGGGCAGAAGCTGGTAGGGGCTGTTGTCCGATCCCCGTTCTTTTCTTCGCGAGTGAACGAAGCACAGCGAAGAAAAGGATGTACAAGGGAGACGACAACAACCCCTTGCTTTTGTATCATCCCTTGGACAGCTCACTATATAAAGTCCCCATCCTGATCATAAAAGAACAGGGAATATTTTTTACTACCTCCAACCGTTCATTTTTTTGCACAGCAGGGATTATGGGCGATCGCCTAGCGCTAGGGTCGCCAAAGCGTATACTGTGGGCTCTCGCGACCCCCTTCTAGCAATTCGTTGGATGAAATATGAGTATGCTTTTATTGAGGTTGATGATTAGAAGCGGCGGCCACCCCCACCCCCTCCTCTTCCTCCTTGGCCACGACGAGTATCTGACCGGGGGCGAGCCTCATTGACGCTCAGGGTTCTTCCATTTAAGTCTTTTCCATTGAGTCCATTGATTGCAGCTATGGCTTCAGCCTTTGTGGGCATCTCTACGAAGCCAAAACCTCTTGATTGACCGCTAAATTTGTCCTTTACCATAGTGGCGGTTTCAACCTGTCCGTATGACTCAAAAGCCTTGCGCAGATCCTCTTCAGTTAAATCGAACGATAAATTTCCTACATAAATGTTCATTCTGATCTCCTTTTTGTGATTAATTCTGAATTGCTGTATCGCCTAACAACGTAATCTATAAACGTCGGTCTTAAGTTAGCATTTCTGTGCCGTTTGGTCAATGTCCTAATTCCACATGTCCTAATTCCACACACATGATATTATTAGATAGATCACATTGCTAAGGAGGAAAGAGTGATACAGGGATGAACAAGTCTTAGACCCCTCTCCAAAAAACCCTTCAGGGCACGAAGCAGAGGTATGCGTAGGCCATGTCTATTTTTGGGGAAGGGATTTATATTAGCTAAGGCATTAGATAATAAATATCGGTTCCTCAGTGGAATGTGTTCAATGGCTTACATAACAGAGCCGGAGGGGATATATGAGTCACGCAGAACGAGCAGTCTCCTGTTTTCGTGAAGGGTTTTCATGATCTCAGGCAGTGCTCTCCAGTTATGGGGAGGAGTTTGGTCTTGATCGCGAGCTTGCGCTCAAGGTTGCCGGGGCCTTCGGTGGGGGGATGGCGCGCATGGGCGCGCAGTGCGGGGCGGTAACGGGTGCGTTGATGGTCATCGGGCTTAAATACGGCAAGGCGAAGACCGGGGATGAGGGGGCACGGGAGCGGACATATGAACTGGTGAGAGAGTTTGTGACCAGGTTTGAGTCTCGCCATGGTTCCGTTGTCTGTAGGGAATTGCTCGGTTATGATCTCAGCAACCCCGAGGAGAGGGCGGCAGCAAACGAGAAGGGGCTCTTTGATACGCTCTGCCTTCAATTGGTGCGAGACGCAGCGGAGATGGTCGGAGAGATGCTATGAGCGTCACCCGTGAGGAGTTGGAAGCCGTGCAATTTGCTCGTCCAGGTTTGGGAGTCGTGGACTGCATGGAAACGGAGCGAAGGCATCGTGATCGGAAAGGGCTTGAATGTTTCGTACTACTGTGATATGCCACTGAAAACATGACGCGATGAAGGTAACGTGATGAATCAGATCCCCTTTTTTCCATCCGAGGAGGTAGAAAAAATGTTCGAGTTGATCATCAAAGGTGGGGTTATCATGATCCCCATCATCCTCTTGTCGATTATCGGCCTTGCCCTTATTCTTGAAAGGATCTGGACCCTCTGGAGGATTCGGCTTGACATCCCGCAGTTTGCGCAGGAGATCTTTTTCGATTTAGAAAACGGGCAATTTAAGAAGGCCTTGGAGCGGTGTAAAAAAGTGAGACATCCCATTGCTGACGTCTTTAGGGCAGGAATTCTTCATCGAACCCTCAAACGGGATGAGATCGAGAAGATGATGGAGCGGGAAGGGGATGAACAGGTCCAATACCTGGAGCACTACCTCGGCGCCTTAATCATGATCATTGGCGTTGAGCCGATGCTGGGGTTTCTCGGCACCATCGTCGGCCTCATCCAGGCATTTATGACCTGGGAACAGCTGGGGGTTAATATTACGGTGAGCGCCTTAGCCGCCGGAATCTATCAGGCGATGATAACCACAGCGGGAGGCCTCATCGTAGCGATCCCATACTATATCATCTATCACCTCATTGTTGGAAAGATTAAGGGGCACGCCCAGGAAATGACGTACTATGGAAATGAATTAATCGATATTTTGACGAGGACTAAAGAGGGGGGAGCCCGATGAAGATCAAGACACATCGAGACTCAACCGTCAGCCTAGAATCATTCGCTATAACCGACATCATTCTCAACATGTTTATCTTCTTTTTTATTTCATTCAGCCTCGTCTATACGTTCAATCCTGCCCGGGAATCCAGGATTATTGTGAAACTTCCTCAAACCGATGTCAGGACGTCTGTTGACCAGACAGAGCCCATCGTCGTGGCCATCAGCAGCCAAAATGAGGTCTTCCTCAATAACAGACCCAAGAGCATCACGGATTTGAAGGTAGAGCTGCAATCCCTTATCGCCGAAAATAAAACGAGGCCGGTGATCGTGAGGGCGGATAAGAGTGTAGTCTTCGATCAAGTCGTCCAGGTCCTCGCGGTGGCGCGTAATGCAGGGGTGGAACGCCTCGACATTGCCGTTGAAGTGAAATCTTCTCTCCCCCCTCCCAAACCTTAAGATTCCGGCGATTCCGGCACTCTGTCTATTTTTGCGGACCTCACCACAATTTTGCAATGAATTGATGGAGCACACTGTAAAGTTCATCGACGCTACTTGCCAAAGAAGACAGATTTTGCGACAATTGTCCAAGGGTAGCATAAATAGATCGCGAACTTAGTCAATAAGAGGCCTCTCGTCAGGTCTTTACGGAAGGGGTTGTGCGTTTCCCTTTAATCTGGCAATGAAAATCGGATAAAGATAAAGAGGAGGTGCGGTTATGGCTAAAAAAGTCATCATCTACGGAAAGGCAGGGTGACCCTATACATCATCGGCTAGGTCAGCCTATGGCGACGCTGCAGAGTATCACGATGTCAACGAGGACCCTGAAAAGCTCCAGGAGATGCTGAAGCACTCCAAAGGCTCCCGGCAGGTGCCCGTCATCGTTGAAGATGGCAAGGTCAAGATCGGTCACGGAGGCACCTGAGGGGTTTAGCTGCCGGCAGGTTGCCGGTAGGTTTGTTGTCCCACTCGCGGAAGGGGAGAAAAGCCCTTGCCTTTGGGCGAAGACTGTAGCTAGATTTTTCTCCCAAAAGGGCTCAAGGGTCCGAGGTGTCGGGGGTTTTACAAATATGTTTGAATTATTTTCACTCGAACCCTTGAACCCTCGCATCCTTGACCCCCT
>CAYHAB010000328.1:0-10742 GCA_964354505.1 uncultured Thermodesulfobacteriota bacterium | reverse complement strand
GGCGTTTTCCTCGGGATCGCCGGCATCTTTGAGATCCACAAAGTGGACGCCCTTGACGACCCTCCCCCCTTTCATATCCAGACACGGCATGATTTTAATCGGTCCCATTATTGCTCCTTCCTCTCCTCGCTTAACAGCTGCGGCATCTCTCGAAGCGCTATGGTACCCTAATACCAATACAAATCAACCTCTTTTTTTCACGATTCCCTTTCCCGGCAGAGTTCCTTTTTCTATTGACTTCCGGGAGGTTTTTCATTAACCTCCTTTTTTTACCTTATCTCTTTTCCGGAGGGACAGAGGTGGATGAGAAAAGGCTCGAATTCTTCAGATCCCTCTTGCACCAACAGCTGCAGGAACTCATCGAGGAAGCAACCAAGACCGTCAACGATATGACGATCACCGAAGGTGAATTCCCTGATCCCACCGACCGGGCATCATGGGAGTCGGACCGCAATTTTTTGCTCAGGATACGCGAACGGGAGAGAAATCTGATCACGAAGATCAGGGAGGCCCTCGAGAAGATAGAAGAAGGGACCTTCGGCATCTGCGAACGGTGCGGAGATGAGATCTCTGACAAGAGGCTGGAGGCCAGACCGGTAACAACCCTCTGCATCAAGTGCAAAGAAGAACAGGAGCACCTGGAAAAGAGGGGGATATCCTGATCACCCAGCCACCCCGCTAACCCCCATGACGGAATTACGCAGAGACCCCATCGTCGGGAGATGGGTCATCATCGCCACCGAGAGGGGAAAGAGGCCCTCCGATTTCGCCGGTGAAGCAAAAGAGCCCAGAGGTAAATTCTGCTCCCTGTGCCCCGGCAATGAGGCCAAGACCCCGCCCGAAGTATATGCCCTCAGGCCTGCGGGATCACCCCCGAACACCCCGGGCTGGCGTCTGCGCGTCGTCAAAAACAAATTCCCCGCCCTAATAGCCGAAGAGAATTTGGAACAGACCAGCGCGGGAGTATTTGATTGGATGAGCGGGGTGGGAGACCACGAGGTCATCATCGAGACCCCCCACCATGACACCAGGTTCTCCGACCTCACGGTTGAGGAGGTAGCGGAGGTCATCTGGACATACCGGGAGAGGATGCGCGCCATGAAGAAGGACCCCCGTTTCCGCTTCGTCATGATCTTCAAGAACCATGGCGCCGCCGCCGGGGCTTCGTTGGAGCATTCCCACTCCCAGCTGGTCGCCTTACCCGTTGTCCCGAAACGGGTCCTTGAGGAGATGGAAGGGGCGCGGACATATTATAACGATCACCAGCAGTGCGTTTTCTGCGACATCATAAAGCAGGAACGCGCCGCAGGGGTCAGGATCATCGAGGAGAGGGACGGCGTCTTCGCCGTGGCGCCCTTCGCCTCCCGTTTCCCCTTCGAGACGTGGATCATCCCCCAGCATCACAGCTCCTCCTTTGAGGAGACGGAGGGGTATGATGGATTGGCCCACGTCCTTCTGGGTGTCCTGCGCAGGATGGACCGGGTATTGACGGACCCCCCCTACAACTTCATCATCCACACCTCTCCTTTCGGCGACTCCAAAAATGAATACTATCACTGGCACCTGGAGATTATGCCCCGGCTGACCAAGGTAGCCGGGTTCGAATGGGGAACCGGATTCTACATCAACCCCACCCCCCCGGAAGATGCGTCCCAGTATCTCAGGGAGGCCGCTCCCTGAATGTCGGGCCGCCTTGACATTGCGCGCAGGGGAGTGTACGGTTAAAAAAGGCCTGGATGGCGGAACTGGTAGACGCAAGGGACTTAAAATCCCTTGGGGCCTCGCTCCGTGAGGGTTCGAGTCCCTCTCCAGGCACCAGTGATTCCAAAGGCGTAGACGCAACATAATCATTAACCTTCTGCAACACATTATGAAGAAGGAATTCTGGAAGGCAGCGATACGAAGCCCCCAAGGGGATATTATACCTTTGGGGGCTTTGCTGTTGTATTTTTAAAGAGTTATTGAAACTTGATTTATAAGAGAAAGGAGACAAGCATGAGCAAACAAAAGAAATATAATAAAATCGGCGGTTGGTTAATACTCGTTGCCATAGGTTTAATACTTACACCGATTCGGCTGTTAGTGGTGGTTGCCAAAGACTTGTTACCCGTGTTTTCCGGTGACACATGGTCTCGTTTAACAACGCCGGGCACGGAAGCCTACCATCCACTATGGGCACCGCTCTTGCTTTTTGAGATAATAGGGAATGGCTTGTTTTTCTTGTTCCCGATAATTGCTGCTATTTTTTTCTTTCAAAAGAGAACGTTTGCCCCGAAGTTAATAATCGTACTTTTGCTTTCTAATTTAGTTTTTGTGGCAATAGACTATTTTGCTGCTGACTTAATTCCTTTTGTCGCCAGTCAAGACGATACGGGATCTTTAATGGAACTTGTACGGGTTTTTATAGCATCTTCGATATGGGTACCGTATTTTCTCGTTTCGAAGCGTGTAAAGGCAACGTTCGTCGTTTGATAATACAGCATTGCTTGCGGTTCTCTCCAGGACGGAGATTGTGAGCAGGGAGGAGATACCGGACGTGATTGAGAAGATGTGTGGGAAGAAGATAAATGAAAACTTGTTGTCATACGTTGAGAGAAAGAAGATGAAATAATGAAAGCGAAAGGAATCGCTTATGGTTTTTTAGGTTTCTTGTTTTTTTTCTCGCTGGGCCTTTTCTCATACTGTTTTGCCGCCAAAGAAGTAAAGCAGGCGCCGAAGCCGGATGAAGTCTGGCTTGATCCCTCGGAGCTGCCGGGCCAGACTGTACCGCAAAAACCCTTGCCACCAAGGGAGGTAAAGAAAGAACCGCAGCCGGGTGATGTCTGGCTTGATCCCTCTCTCGGCATGGAGTTTGTCTTTGCGCAGGGTGGATGTTATGAGATAGGTGATTTATGGGGTAATGGAGACTCAAATGAAAGACCGCTTCATACAGTTTGTGTGGTTGGTTTTTGGATGGGAAAATATGAAGTGACCCAATGGCAGTGGCAGAGGCTCATGGGGAATAATTCATCGAACTTTAAGAACTGCGGTAACGACTGCCCCGTAGAAGAGGTTTCGTGGAAAGAAGCGCAGGAGTTTGCCCGCAGGCTTTCCCAGAGGACAGGATACACGTTCAGACTCCCCACAGAGGCTGAGTGGGAGTACGCGTGCCGCAGTGGGGGAAGGACTGAAAAGTACGCAGGTGGAGACGAAGTCAATACAGTGGCATGGTATAGTAAAAACTCTGATGGGCGCACCCATACGGTGGGTCAAAAAAGGCCTAACGGCCTTGGCATCTATGATATGACTGGCAATGTCTCGGAGTGGTGTATGGACTGGTATGATAGCGACTACTATAGCATATCTCCGAAGGATAACCCCAAGGGGCCTTCGAGCGGGACTGTCCGTGTACTGCGCGGTGGGTCGTGGAGCGATCTCGCTTGGAACGTGTCTTGTTCCGCCCGGAGGGGAAGCAGGCCGGACTTGCGCCACAGTCTCACAGGTTTTCGGTTGGTATGTGTTACCCGCCAGTAATTATTCTGAATTTTGAGATGTTTTTTTCTTGCTTCTGAATAAAAAGGGCGGGGTACCGTCGTGTGGATTGCAAAAAAAACTGACGTCCCCGCCCTTCACACCGCTATGGTGCCCCTCAATTTTTCCCCGGGGATCTCACCTCCTGGGGGGTCAGCCTCACGACCCGCGTCATCCTTCTTGGACAGACACGCACACCAAAAATACTGAAGAAGACCGCTATTTCCTCTTCTCTTTCTTCAATTCAGCCTCAATAAGCTCTTCTATCCCCTGCAGGCTGCCCTGTTTTGGAAGTTTCCCATTGATATAAATTATGGGAATCCCTTCAATCCCTGCCTCCTGACCCTCTGCTACATCTCTGGCAACCAGTTTCCGTATGTCCGGATCCTTCATTGCGCTGTTAAATCGTTCCATATCAAGCTTGAGATCCCTGGCAATTGCCTGAATTCTGGCATCACTCAGGACGCTTTGGTTTTCAAATAGCTTTTTGTGAAACTCCCAGAATTTCCCTTGGGCATCCGCCGCTAAGGCAGCAAGGGCAGCCGTATACGCGAACGGATGTATGGATGAAAGGGGGAAGTTTTTAAAGACAAGGGTGACCTTTTGGGAATATTTCTCCAGCACCTGCTGGAGTAGCGGCTCGAGCCGCGCACAGGATGGTCACTGGTAGTCACTAAAAACGACCATGGTGACCGGTGCGCGCTTGGGACCTCTATACGGAAGCCCGGAGGTGTCGAACACATACACGGTTTCGAGCTGGATAATCTGTAACTGATTACCCGAACGGCTGGTTACAACCAGCGCGTTCTTTTCTCTTAAATATATCATCCTGTCGAAGGCCTTATCGATGGCAATGCGATTGACAATTTTGCCTTTGGCGAACGAATAGACGGCGACCTCTCCCGCAGACAGAATATAGAGCCATTTCCCATCTGCCGATGCGCAAATGTCCAACGTCGGCGTCTTAAGGTTGAGTTGTTCGCTTATCGTCCACTCTATATCAGCAGGGATGACCGAGGGCACATAGAGTAAGCTCACGATAACGGTCAGAACGATTCCGAGTATAAGAGAATGCCTTTTCATACCCCATATCTCCTTTCCCAGCAGTTGTTTCCGCTTTATATCAAGTAAGTATACATGATCACCACAGGGCCATGCAAACAAAAACCGTTTGATTTTGCACTGCCTGCCGTGAGAGGAGTCTTGGGGAAAAGTTCGTTTAGTCAACCATCTTTTTCATCAGGTTGACAATCGCACCCTCCTGTGCTATCTTCCCCTACCACTATATGCAAAGGCTCATTGAACAATGCATCCAGGGGGCGTTGAGCGGCGAAGGGATAACCCCCTTAACGGCTCAAGACCTCCTGGGGATAGAAGATGGTCTCCTTCCCCTCCTTTTCTATGGAGCCGGCCGGATTCGCGATCACTACACTGGCCATGGGATAAAGCTCTGCGCCATCGTCAACGCCAAGTCCGGCCGCTGCCCGGAGGACTGTACCTTCTGCGCCCAATCCGCTCACCACAAGACCCAGATCGAGGTCTATCCGCTCATGGACTCTCAACAGATCCTGCACAAGGCCCAGGAGGCCAAGACCATGGGTGCGAAGCGCTTTTCCATTGTCACCAGCGGCACGGCCCTCAAAGAAAAAGAGCTGGAAGAGGTCGCCCGGACCATCCGTCTCGTAAAAAAGGAGACTGAGCTTGCCCTCTGTGCCTCGCTGGGGATGCTCACCCAAGGGACAGCGCATCTGCTGAAGGAGGCTGGACTCAGCTGCTACCACCATAACTTAGAGACAAGCCCCTCTTTTTTTCCCCGGATATGCACAACCCATCGATATGAGGAAGACCTCGATACCCTGCGAGCGGCCAAAGAGGGTGGATTGGAGGTCTGCAGCGGGGGCATCTTCGGCCTCGGGGAATCCCCTGCGCAGCGGTTGGAGCTCGCCTTTACCCTGCGGGAGATGGGGGTGAACTCCGTAGCCCTCAACTTCCTCAATCCCATTCCGGGGACCCCCCTGGAGAGGGCCGAGACCGTAACCCCTCTGGAAATCTTAAAATTCGTGGCCCTGTTCAGATTCATAGTCGCCGACAAAGATCTCCGCATCTGCGGCGGGAGGGAATTCGGCCTTCGGGACCTCCATCCTCTCATCTTCTGGGCAGGTGCCAACGGGATCATGATCGGAAACTACCTCACCACCAGCGGGCGGGATCACCAAGCAGATCTGCAGATGATCCGGGACCTGGACATGGAGGTGGTTGATGGGTGATCTGACCTTCCTTTCGACAGCCCTAGAGGCAATCAAGAAGAAGGACCTCTACCGCCAGCTCCGCCCCATCCAAGGGGCCCAGTCCGCCAGGGTGCAGATGGAAGGGAAGGAAGTGATCTTGCTCTCTTCGAATAACTACCTGGGGCTTGCCGAACACCCCGCCTTACGGGAGGCGGGTATCAGGGCCCTTAAGCGTTATGGGTGCGGTGCCGGGGCATCGAGGTCCATATCGGGGACCATGGAGCTGCATAGGGCGCTGGAGGAGAGGATCGCCCGCTTTAAGGGATGCGAGGCGGCCCTGGTCTTCAGCACCGGCTATTTGGCCAATATCGGCCTCCTCACGACCCTCGTGGAGGATGGGGATGTGATCGTGAGCGATGAGTTCAACCACGCCAGCATCGTCGATGGATGTCGCCTCTCCCGGGCCGAGGTATGGGTCTATCGCCATCGCTCCATGGACCACCTGGAGGCCCTGTTGAGAAGGTCATCCCACCGCAGGAGGCTTATCGTCACCGACGGTGTCTTTAGTATGGAAGGGGACATCGCCCCTCTCGCCGAGATCAGGGGCCTGGCCGATCAGTTCGGGGCCCTGGTCATGGTGGACGATGCCCACGCCACCGGCGTCTTGGGTGAGGGCGGGCGGGGGACTGCGGAACACTGCGGCCTTACGGGAAGGGTTGAAATCCAGATGGGGACCCTCGGCAAGGCCCTGGGGGGATTCGGGGCCTATGTGGCCGGCACAAAGGATTTGATCGATTGCCTCATCAACCGCTGCCGCACCTTCATGTATACCACGGCCCTCCCCCCGGCGGTAGCAGCCATGGCCCTGGCTGCCCTGGAGATTGTCGAGAGGGAGCCGCAGCGGAGAACAAGGCTCTGGGAGAACACGGCCCGCTTCAGAAAGGGGCTGCGGCATCTGGGGTTTGATACCGGAATAAGTGAGACCCCCATCGTCCCCGTCATCATCGGGGACAATGCCCTCACCATGGAGGCTGATCGCCGGCTCCTGGCACGGGGGGTATTCGCCCAGGGGCTACGCCCCCCCACGGTGCCGCCAAACAGCTCCCGCTTGCGGGCGGCGCTCATGGCCACCCATACGGCGGAGGATCTCGACAGCGCCCTGGATGCATTCGCAGAGGTGGGCCGAGAACTCGGTTTGATCGAGAAGACGCCATGACCTGGCAGAAAAGGTTAGAGGAAGCGGATAAGCGATACATCTGGCACCCCTTCACCCAGATGAGGGACTATCAAGAGATGGAGCCGGTGATCATCGAGCGGGGGGAAGGGGCCTACCTCGTAGACATCTACGGCCGGAGATACCTCGATGGGGTCTCCTCCCTATGGGTCATTGTCCACGGCCATCACCGTGAGGAGATAGATCGGGCCATCATCGAGCAGGTGGGCAGGATCTCCCACTCCACCCTCTTGGGCCTCTCCAATCCCCCGGCCATAGACCTGGCCAAGCGGTTAGCAGAGATTACCCCCGCCGGCCTTGAGCGGGTCTTCTACTCCGACAACGGCTCCACCGGCTGCGAGGTCGCCTTAAAGATGGCCTTGCAGTACTGGCATCATCGAGGGCAAAAGGGGAAAACCAGGTTTATCTCCTTTACCAACGCCTATCACGGTGATACCCTGGGGGCGGTGAGCGTTGGAGGGATCGACCTCTTCCATGAGGCCTACCGCCCCCTGCTCTTTCCTGTGCTCCGGGCCGAGGCCCCCTATTGTTATCGGTGTCCCCTAAACCTCGCCTGGCCCGATTGCGGGATTGCGTGCCTCAAAAGCCTGGAGCGGATCTTCAAGGATTACCATGAGGAGGCCGCCGCCCTCATCATCGAGCCCCTGGTCCAGGGGGCAGCGGGTATAATCACCCAACCCCCCGGATTTCTCTCCAGGGTGCGGGAGCTCTGCACTCGCTATGGGGTCCTCATGATCGCCGACGAGGTAGCGGTGGGATTCGGCAGGACGGGTAGGTTGTTCGCCTGCGACCATGAAGGGGTGCGACCGGACTTGATGGTCCTAGCCAAGGGAATCACGGGAGGATACCTCCCCCTGGCCGCCACCCTCACCACCGAGGAGGTATATGGGGCCTTCCTCGGGGAACACCATGAATTCAAGACCTTTTTTCACGGACACACCTATACCGGGAATCCTTTGGCCTGCGCCGCAGCCCTGGCAAACCTGGAGGTCTTCGAGAGGGACAAGACCATTGAGCGACTTGCCCCCAAGATCGACCTCCTCTCCCGGAGATTGGAGCGGTTCAGGGGCCTGACCGCTGTAGGGGATGTGAGACAGCAAGGGTTCATGGTCGGGATCGAGCTGGTGGCCGACAAGAAGGCTAAAGGCCCCTTTCCCCCTCAAGAGAAGACGGGCATCAGGGTAATCCTGGAGGCCCGAAAGAGGGGTGCCATCATCCGCCCCCTGGGAGACGTGATCGTCATCATGCCCCCCCTGAGCATCACCGAAGGGGAGCTGGAGGAACTCTTAGAGGTGATCTATCAATCCATACACATGGTGACCGAAGGGATGGTGCAATGATAGATTTTCACACCCATATTTTCTCCCCCTATGCCCGGGACCATCGGGATAAGCTGGTGAAGGAGGACCCCTTCTTCTCTTTTGTCTACGCCGATAAAGAGGAGAGGATGATCGGCGCCGAGGAGCTCCTGGAGGCCATGGAGGAGAACGGGGTGGAGGTCTCGGTGGTCTGCGGATTACCCTGGAAGAAGACAGAATCCTTGCGCAGGGAGAACGATTATCTCCTGGAAAGCGCTCAAAAGTACCCGCAAAAGATCATCCCCTTTATCTCCCTACCGCAAGAGGAGAAGGCCGCCATCGTGGAGCTTGAGCGGTGCGCCCAGGCAGGGGCAGCGGGGGTGGGGGAGTTGGCCCCCGGGACCTACGGCGATTGCTTGTGGGACATAGGTACCATGAAGCCCATTTTTGAGGCCATCAAGGAGAAGGGGTTCCCCCTCCTTATCCACGTGAACGAACCTGTGGGTCATCCATATCCGGGAAAAGGTACGGTAGGCCTCTCGCAGATAGAGGCCCTGGTCAATGCCCTGCAGGAAATGAAGGTCATCCTCGCCCACTGGGGAGGAGGGTTCTTCTTCTATGAACTGATGCCGGAGATCGCCGCCGCTTGCAAAGGGGTATATTACGATACGGCAGCCTCGCCTTTTCTCTATAATAAAAATATCTATAAAACCGCCATCGCCATCATCGGCCTTCATCGCATTGTCTTCGGCTCAGACTATCCCCTTATCCCACCCCTGAGGTATGTGCGTGAGATGCAAACGGCCGGCCTCGACGAGAAAGACATCGAAAGCATCCTGAACGTAAACGCCCAGAGGCTCCTGGGCACGTCCCTTGAATCAAACATCTGAGGTCTATGTAAAGACTTTGACATCCTGTTTTAACTTTGTCACAATGGATACATGTACGAACTCGTGATTACATCACAGTTCTCGGCGGCCCACAACCTGAGAAATTATGGCGGGAAGTGCGAAAACTTACATGGCCATAACTGGCGGTTGGAGGTCTTTGTAAGGGCCAATGCCCTGGGAAGGGGAGGGATGGTCCTGGACTTTAGCATCCTGCGGGAGGAGACCGAAAAGGTCCTTGAGGCCCTCGATCATCAATACCTTAATGAACTTCCCTACTTCCAGAAAGAAGAACCATCGTCCGAGAACATCGCCCGCTACATATATGAGGCCCTGGAGGAACGATTGCGCCCCCATGGCCTGAGGCTTCATAAGGTTACCGCCTGGGAGTCGGAGGGGGTAGGTGCTTCATACCTGGGAGGAGAGCGATGATCGATGTCCAAAACCAGCGCGACCCCCGCAATGTCGAGATACAAAAGGTAGGGGTAAAGAACATCCGCTATCCCATCACGGTCCTGGACAAGGCCAACGGCGTACAACACACCGTGGCGAACGTCAACATGTATGTGAATCTCCCCCACCACTTCAAGGGGACCCACATGAGCCGTTTCATCGAGATCCTCAATACATTCAAAGGTGATATCACCATCAAGAACTTCTCCAATATCCTCCAGGAAATGAAGAAGGCGCTCAAGGCCAAGTCCGCCCACTTGGAGGTCGAATTCTCTTACTTCATCGCGAAGCAAGCGCCGGTGACCCAGGCTACGGGGCTTATGGAGTACATCTGCCGCTTTTGCGGCTCCAGCAACGAGGAGGGGAAAGACGATTTCCATGTGGGGATCGATGTACCCGTCACCACCGTCTGCCCCTGTTCCAAGGAGATCAGCGATCAGGGTGCCCACAACCAGAGGGGTACCGTCACCGTCAGCGTCCGCTTCAGAAAATTCATCTGGATCGAAGACATCATCCAACTGGTTGAGGATTCAACAAGTTGCGACGTCTACTCCATCCTCAAGCGTCCCGATGAGAAGTACGTCACCGAAAAGGCCTATGAAAACCCCATGTTCGTAGAAGACGTGGTGCGGGAGGTGGCTAAAAAACTCTCGCTTGACCCCAATATCACCTGGTTCTCCGTGGCGTCCGAGAATTTCGAGAGCATCCACAACCACAGCGCCTATGCGTATGTGGAGAAATAGAAACCTCCTTCCACGCATTGTATTAAATCAAAAAATATTCTACATTACACACACAATAAACACTTCACTTTCCCTTTCGCTTCGGGGACTGTGTCGCAATTCAAATATTTCCCTCGCCCCACATCAGGGGGGAGAAGGCATATTTGGTGCTAATATGTAATTACGACACAGTCTCTCGGGGGAGAGGATATTCTCTGAACAATGGATAACGTCAAGAGAGTAAAAGTGGAGACGTTGTTTACTATAGTTACTCACGAGGGGGCTGTGTATGAAGATGCAATTATATGTTTATACCGGAACTGGTAATGCGTTATGGGTCGCGCGGCAGTTGGCCTTGGAATTAAAAGGGGCCAGCCTTGAGTTTATGCCGTCCCCATCACGAGATCTTA
>CAYHAB010000327.1:0-3479 GCA_964354505.1 uncultured Thermodesulfobacteriota bacterium | reverse complement strand
GGCTATTTCCCCTTGACCCTCCCCCCCTTTTTCGTTTACAGTTTTTTATAAGTAAAGGGCGGTTAACTCAGCGGGAGAGTGCTACCTTCACACGGTAGAGGTCACTGGTTCAAATCCAGTACCGCCCACCAGGAATAATATTATTTTCCCATTCAGCGGGACAAGCCTCTCCAAGAGGGGAACAAGTTAAATCGATCGTTGTTACAGAAGGGTTCAAGGGGTCTGGGATTCCAGGGTTCAAGTAAAAGCATTTATCCTCCGGCTCAAGAACCATCTCCGGTTTTCACGTGAACCCTAGAAACCTCGTACCCATGACCCCTAAACGCCCGCCATAGGCGGGGTAATTTACTAAGCCCGCAGGGGACGAGAGGAGATCGGTGGTGGAGCCACAGGGGGAAGACAGGATGAATCCTCCTCTCTGTGGTTTTTATTTTACCATCTCACCTTTTTCCCCCTCACCTTACATCCTCTCCCCCAAGGGGAGAGGAGAGGGTAGAAAGTATCCTCTCATGGAAAGGGAGGAGCGAGGAGAGGGTAGGAGTTATTCTCTCACGTGAGGGGAAAAGAGGGTAAACAGTATACTCTCCCCAGGGGCTAGGTGAAGGAAAGGAAATATGATAAATCCCTCTGAGAGGGTAGATTAAGGAAAACACTATGTCAGGTCATTCAAAATGGTCACAGATCAAGCGGAAAAAGGGCGTCGCGGACGCCAAGCGGGGCCAGGTCTTCACCAAGCTCATCAAGGAGATCACCCTAGCTGCCCGCCTAGGTGGGGGCGATCCAGAAGGCAACGCCCGGCTGCGCACGGCCATCACCGCTGCCAGGGCCGACAATATGCCCAAGGACAACATCGAACGGGCCATTAAAAAGGGAACAGGGGAGCTGGCAGGAGTAGCCTATGAAGAGTATCTTTATGAAGGGTATGGCCCGGGCGGTGTAGCGGTCCTCGTCGAGGCAATGACGGACAACAAAAACAGGACCTCGGCGGAGATGAGGTACATCTTTACCAGGAGCAACGGCAACATGGGGGAGGCGGGGTGTGTGGCATGGATGTTTCACAAGAAGGGATATATCGTGGTTGAAAAGGGCGCAGTTGCCGAGGACAAATTGATGGAGGTGGCCCTTGAGGCAGGGGCTGAGGATATTGAGGAGAGTGAGAAGGAATACGAGGTGACCACCGATCCGCAGAACTTCGAGGCCGTTAAAAAGGCCCTGGAAGGGGCAGGGATCAAGTACCAGCTGGCAGAGCTCACCATGTATCCCCAGACCACGGTGCAGCTGGACAGCAAACATGTCGAACAAATGCTGCGCCTCATGGAGCAGTTGGAGGACCATGACGATGTCCAAAAGGCCTATGCGAACTTCGACATCCCTGAGAGCGTGCTGGAACAGTTGGGCAAATGAGGATATTAGGGATAGATCCCGGCACACTGGTCATGGGGTATGGGGTCGTAGAGGAGGAGCAGAAGAAATTGATGCACGTGGCTGACGGGATCATTGCCCCTTCAGGAGAGCTGCCAAAGCGGTTAACGGAGCTCTACGATGGGCTGCGGGAGGTGATCCGCACATATTCCCCGGATGCCGTGGCCATGGAAAGCCCCTTTTTTTCCAAGAACGTGGTGACCACCATGAAATTGGGGCAGGTGCAGGGGGTTGTCGTGCTCGCCGCCACCCACTCTTCGCTCGATTCCTTTTCCTATACGCCCATGGAGATCAAATCAGCTGTTGCCGGCTACGGCAAGGCCGCCAAGGGGCAGGTGAGGGAGATGGTCAAACGCCTCCTGGGGATCGATGCGCCTCTCTCTCTGGACGCCTCCGACGCCCTGGCCGTGGCCATCTGCCACATCCACACCGCCGAACTCAAACGAAAGTACCAACAACATCTTTCCAACCAAGCGCCTGGAAGATGATATCTCAGATCCGTGGCCGATTGGCCCACAAATCCCCCGGAGAGATCATCATTGACTGCAACGGGGTGGGATATGGCATCAGGGTCCCTCTTTCCACCTTCTATGAGCTTCCGGAAATAGAAGAGGAGGTCCTCTTGCAGGTCTACACCCATGTGCGGGAGGATGCCCTGCTCCTCTATGGTTTTTTGACCCATAAAGAAAAAGAACTCTTCTGCCTCTTGATTGGGGTGTCGGGGGTGGGGCCAAAGCTCGCCATCAACGTGCTCTCCGGCATCTCGGCCAGGGATCTGGAGAGGGCCTTGCACGAGGGAGATCTGCTCGGCCTGACCCGCATCCCCGGCATAGGGAGGAAGACCGCCGAGAGAATGCTCGTGGAGTTGAAGGACAAGGTGGGTGCACCTGAGGCAGCGATAGGCGGCGGCCTTCTTTTCAAGGAAGAGGCGGCCAGGGATGCTCTTTCCGCCCTGGTCAATCTGGGTTATACGAGGCCCATAGCCGAGCAGGCCGTCCGCGACGTGTTGCGCCAGGGCAGGGATGCGCCCTCGTTGGAGGAGCTTTTAAAAGAGTCCCTGCGTTTACTCGCCAGGCACTGAGGAAATGGTTAAGCCCGTAGTCACAGAAGAAGAGATACGTTTTGAGCAGGGGGTGCGCCCCCAGTCCTTCGCGGAATACGTGGGGCAGGGGCGCGTCAAGGAGAACCTCAAGGTCTTTGTCGACGCCGCCCGGGAGCGGGGGGAGGCCCTTGATCACGTCCTCTTCCACGGCCCCCCTGGACTCGGCAAGACCACCCTGGCCCACATCATCGCCAACGAGCTCGGCGCGGGGATCAAGGCCACCTCCGGCCCTGCCATAGAGCGTCCCGGCGATCTGGCAGCCATCCTCACGAATCTGAAAGAGCGCGACGTCTTCTTTATCGATGAGATCCACCGCCTCAATCGGGTCGTGGAGGAGGCCCTTTACCCGGTGCTGGAGGACTTTAAGTTCGATATCGTCATCGGCCAGGGCCCCGGTGCCCGGGCCATCAAGCTCGATATCCCCCATTTTACCCTCGTGGGGGCCACCACCAGGGCAGGGCTCCTGACCTCTCCTCTGCGGGACAGATTTGGGGTGGCCTTCAGGCTGGACTACTATCCCCCGGAGGATCTGGCGATCATCGTCCAGAGGTCCGCGCGTATCCTCGGGGTAGTCATCGATGAGGAGGGGGCCCAGGAAGTCGCCTCCCGCTCCAGGGGCACCCCCCGGATAGCCATCCGCCTGCTGCGCAGGGTGCGGGACTACGCCCAGGTCAAGGAGGACGGCTCCATAAACAAACAGGTGGTTCAAAAGGCCCTCGCCCTGATGGAGATCGATTATCTGGGCCTGGACAACATGGATCGCAAGATCCTGCTCACCATCATCGAGAAGTTCAGCGGCGGGCCGGTGGGTATTGATACCCTCTCCACGGCCATCAGCGAAGAGAAGGACACCATCGAGGACGTGTACGAGCCTTTTCTTATCCAAAAGGGATATATCAATCGCACCCCGCGGGGGAGGGTAGCGACGAAACTCGCCTACGAGTACCTGGGGCTG
>CAYHAB010000326.1:0-2940 GCA_964354505.1 uncultured Thermodesulfobacteriota bacterium | reverse complement strand
GAGAAAGAGGGCCACCATGATCACCGCTAAGAACCAGATGATTGCACCAGAGGGGGCCCACTGGAATAACCCGCAGAGGACGATGCCGAGGGCAATCCCAGCGATCTTCCCGACGGCCCCCTTCTCCGATAGGGTCATATGATAAAACTCATAGAGACCCAAGACAGAAGCCACGGTTACCATGATAGAGAGGGTGTAGGGAGGCCCGAAGCGGATCAACAGAAGAAAGGGTGGGATGATAACCAACGCAGTAGCAAATCTTTTCAGCATATCAAGGCCTCTTAATCAACAGAGCTGATACGTACGGTCTCCCCTTCACCGAGGGGCAGCGTCCTCTCGAATTTGAGCTGCGGTGAGGCCAAAACGCCTCTCCCTATTCTGATATTCAATGCAGGCCCGGATCAGATCTTCCTTGCCGAAATCGGGCCATAGGGTCGTCGTGAAGTAGAGCTCGGTATAGGCGATCTGCCAGAGGAGAAAGTTGCTGATGCGTAATTCTCCGCTGGTGCGGATCAGCAGATCCGGGTCAGGGAGGTCTCCGGTTGCGAGATAGCGAGAGAAGGTCTCCGGGGTGATATCATCTGCGATGATCCTCCCGGCTTCAACCTCTTTAATGATCTCTCTGACGCCGGCGACGATCTCTGAACGCGCACCATAGCTGAGGGCGAGGTTAACGATAAGGCCATCTTTTTGACGGGTCATCTCCACTGTCTCAACGAGGAGATCGCGGATGGAGGAAGGGAGGTCCTCTGAGTCTCCGATGATGTTGAGGCGAATATTTCTTTCAAGCAACTCTTTTTGCCGCTTCCGCAGATATTCTTGTAGGAGTCCCATCAGCTCATTCACTTCTCTTCGCGGGCGGCGCCAATTCTCCTTGGAAAAGGCATAGAGGGTGAGGACCTTGACCGCAAGCTCTTCACATGCATCCACCACCGCTTGGGCCGCTTTGAGCCCCGCCTTATGCCCTTCTATCCTCGCGAGTCGTTGCTTTTGCGCCCACCGACCATTGCCATCCATGATAATGGCTATATGGCGGGGCATCTTTTCTGGATTGAGCCTCTCCATATCCCTTCCCTGAACTGTCCTTATCTCGCATTAAGGAAGGTTATTCTTGAAAAACATCTACAATCCGATAGCTCCGGTGAAATCGCCATTCGCGGCAAATGTAACACAAGTATGGGGGATTTGCAATGGAGGAGGCCGGAGGCAAGGGGGATCGGCTATGATTGCAGAGGTGTGAGGGAGCAGAAATTCTCCTGCTCCCTCATTAACCTATACTTCAACAACTGCATCTACTGGGCAGACCTCCATACAGGTCCCGCACTCAGTGCATTCATTCTGATTAATGGCATACTTCTCTTCGCCTTCCTCGATGGCGTCTGCGGGGCACTCCTCGGCACAGGTTCCACACGCTACGCACTCATCATTGATCTGATAAGCCACTGCTCTCACCTCCTTGTTTAGATCTCCATTATTTCCTTCTCTTTTGACGCAATAACCTCATCAATCTGGCCGATAAACTGATCCGTTACCTTTTGCACCTGGTTCTGCCATTGATGCAACTCGTCTTCGGAAATCTTCTTCCCCTTTTCCATTGTTCTCAGGTCTTCGATAGCATCTCTCCTGATATTGCGCACCCCGATCTTGCTGTTCTCACCCATCTTTTTAACTAACTTTACCAGCTCTTTTCTTCGTTCCTCTGTAAGCCTCGGAATGGTGATGCGGATGACCTTTCCATCATTGGCCGGGGTCATCCCCAACTCAGACTTCAGGATCGCCTTTTCTATCTCACCAATTAAGGAATTATCCCAGGGTTGAATAACGATGAGCCTGCTCTCAGGTACCGAGAGGGTAGCCACCTGGTTGAGGGGAGTGGCAGTCCCGTAATAATCCACCCGGATGTCATCCAAGAGGGCCAACGAGGCCCTGCCGGTGCGGACCTTTCCCAGCTCCTTCTGCAAGGTAACAATGCCCTTCTTCATCTTCGCGTCACATTCTTTGATGGCCTGTGGTTCCATACAATCCCCTAATGAATCAACGTCCCTTCTTTTTCGCCTAAGATTATCCTCCGCATATTCCCCCTGACCCCAATATTGAAGACCACGAGGGGGAGTTGATGATCCATACAGAGGGAGATGGCGGTAGCATCCATCACACGCAACCTCTTCTGCAATACCTCTTGGTACGAAATGGTATCAAATTTCACCGCCGCAGGATTCTCTAGCGGATCAGAATCATACACTCCATCCACCTTCGTGGCCTTAAGGATAATCTCCGCTCCTATCTCCAGGGCCCTCAGGGAAGCCGCTGTGTCCGTGGTGAAATAGGGGTTGCCCGTTCCACCTACGAAAATAATCACCTTCCCCTCCTCCAAATCCCTCAGGGCAAGGCTGTACACATAGTGCGTTACCATCTCACCTACGGCTACTGCAGACTGTACAGAGGTCGGCACCCCTCGCTTCTCCAATACGTCCCTCAAGGCCAGACCATTGATAATAGTGGTCAACATCCCCAACTGATCTGCTGTCACCCTCTCTAAATCATATTGAGCGGCCTGTGCACCCCGGATGAGATTGCCTCCCCCAATCACCACGGCGATCTCAACCTCTAAACCTCTCAGCTCCTTTATCTCCTCGGCAAATTCCCGCAAGGCCGCAGGCTCTATTCCTACGCCCCCTCCTCCAGCCATTACCTCACCGCTCAGCTTTATCAATATCCGCTTATATGTGGGTTTCTTTTTCATTGAAGATGGCCATAATCAAGCCGTGGGATCAGCTGTCGACTTCCCCTAAGCCCTCGCCCAGTTGATACCTGGTGAAGCGTCGCACGGTAACATTCTCCCCCACCTTGGCTATGGTATCATAGATAAGATCCTTGACGGTGATATCAGGATTCTTAATATACGCCTGCTCCAGCAAGCACTGTTCCGCGAAAAATTTC
>CAYHAB010000325.1:0-10888 GCA_964354505.1 uncultured Thermodesulfobacteriota bacterium | reverse complement strand
GGCTCCCTTGGGCACCCTCAAAGAGAATCTTTTTCCCCTCCTTGATCTGCTGAGTGAGGAAGAGGGCTGTATTCGTGACATACCTTCTCAGTCTCTCTCCGTACTTCATGTATTCCTGATAGAGTGGCTCCAGCTCCAATTCCTCCTCCTGCAAGACATGGCTAAGATAGTAATTCTTCTGGGCCAGGTTTTCCTCCAGTTTCCTGCGAAAGATCTCTTCCTCGGCAAGATCGATAACCCGGATCCCATCTCTGGAGGCCTTATCCTCATAGGCGGGGCCGATACCCCTCCCCGTAGTCCCGATCTTCCCTGAACGGATCCTTTCCCTGCCGTTGTCGATCATCTTGTGATAGGGAAAGATAAGGTGAGTCTCCTCACTGAGCAGGAACTGGGAGTCGTCTTGGAGGTATCCCTTTTCCTTTAAGCTATCAATCTCCTCCACGAGGACCTTGGGATCAAGCACCACCCCGCTTCCGATGATGCATCGTTTCCCTTTATGAAGAATGCCTGAGGGGATGAGATGGAAGACGAATTTCTCACCTTTCACCACGAGGGTGTGGCCGGCGTTACTCCCCCCCTGGAAGCGGACGATCACATCGGCAAATTCGGCCAAGAGGTCAATGATCTTCCCCTTACCTTCATCGCCCCATTGGGCCCCTACCACTATTATTACGTGCGCCATATCCTCCCGCGTCTAAAGTTGGATCAACTTGACAGAATTCACATTGGGGAGATGGTTGATCTCGTCAAGGACGTCTGCGGAAGGGATAGTGTCCAGGTGGAGAATACAAAGGGATTTGCCCCCCATCTTATCCCTGCCGAACTGCATGTTTCCGATATTTATCTCCTTTTTTCCCAGGGTAGCTCCTATGCTCCCGATGACCCCTGGTTTGTCGTTGGCGTCTACCAAGAGGATGTTTCCCGCCGGTATCACTTCTACTTGATATTCATTCACCACTACCAATCTGGGTTCTTTCTTGCCGAAGAGGGCGCCTGCCACCGTATGCGCCTTCCCATTTCCCTTGGCCCTTAAGGTTATAAGGCTGGTGAAGTCGGCCGCCTCCGTTATCTTGGATTCCCGGAAGGTAATGCCTCGCTCCTTGGCGATAAAGGGGGCATTGACATCATTGACTTGCTCGTCCATGTAAGATTTAAGGATCCCCACCAGGATGGCCGAAGAGATAGGGGCTACATTGTGCGTCGTCACCTCCCCCTGATACTCGATGATGAGTTCCTTGAGAGGGAAGGGGCACGTCTGCGCGAAGAACCCTCCCATCTTCAGGCCGAGGTTGAGAAAAGGACCCAAGGTAGCCAGGACCTGGGCGTCCACCGAGTGGACGTTGACGGCATTTCTGACGGTGCCCTCGGTCAGATAGGCGGCCATCTGGTGGGCGATGTCGATGGCCACGTTTTCCTGCGCCTCGCTGGTGGCGGCACCGAGATGGGGGGTGCACACAATATTCTCCACCCCCAGCAGCGGATTGTCAGGAGGCGGGGGCTCTTTGGTGAATACATCTACCGCCGCCGCCCTGATCTTGCCGCTACGGCAGGCCTCCGCCAGGGCTTTTTCATCGACGATCCCCCCGCGGGCGCAGTTGATCACCATCACCCCATCTTTCATCTTGCTGATGGCCTTGGCATCTATTATATTCTCCGTCTCCTTGGTCTTTGGGACATGAACGGTAATAAAGTCAGAACGGGCAAAGAGCTCATCGAGAGAGACCAGCTCGATCCCTTTTTGGGCAGCACGGTCAGGGGAGGCATAGGGGTCGTAGGCGATAACCTTCATCTTGAGTCCCAGACCGCGCTCGGCCACAATGCCTCCTATGTTCCCCAGGCCGATAACTCCCAAGGTCTTGCCGAAAACCTCCATCCCCATAAAGCGCTTCTTCTCCCATTTCTTCTCCCACATGGAGACAGCAGCCTGAGGAACACTTCTGGCGATGGAGAACATGAGGGCTATGGTCTGTTCCGCAGCAGCCATGGAGTTCCCCCCGGGCGTGTTCATGACCACAATCCCCTTTTTGGAGGCCGCCGCCACATCGATATTGTCCACACCAACACCCGCCCTGCCGATTACCTTGAGGTTTACAGCCGCATCGATGATATCGGCAGTCACCTTGGTGGCACTGCGCACCACCAATCCATCATACTCACCAATAATGCTGCGCAACTCGTCGGGTGAAAGGCCTATCTTGACTTCAACCTTTACCCCCTTTGCCTTTTGTAAGATCTCCACCCCCTGGGGTGAGAACTCATCGCTCACTAATACCTTCATTGTATGCCTCCCTCTATTCTGCGCCTAATATCTCCTCTGCTACCTTCACCCCTGCGCCCAGTTTCACGGGGTAACCCAGGCCCTTGAGGACGAGCTCCAGGGTGCTGACCGCCTGAATGATATCCAACGGCTGGAAATAGCCTATGTGGGCAATTCGGATGATCTTCCCCTTGAGTTGAGACTGCCCCCCGGCGATGATGAGGCCGAACTTATCCTCAAAGTTCTTCTTTAGTTTCTTCCCATCGACCCCTTCCGGGGCCTTGATGGCGGTGAGGGCATCGCTGGGTGCTGATGGAGCAAGAAGCTCCAACCCCAGGGCCTTGGCCGCCTCTCTCGTCGCATGGGCGAGCGTTGCATGTCTCTTGAAGACGTTTTCCAACCCCTCCTCTTTGAGCATCTTAAGAGCCTCCCGCAGCCCGACCACCAAGGTTATGGCCGGTGTAAACTGGCTTTGGTTCTTCTGCGCTACCGCCAATTCCTCTTTTAAATTGAAGTAAAATTTGGGGAGGGTCGCTTTTTCCACAAACCCCCACGCCTTGGCGCTCAAGGCTATAAAGGCCAACCCTGGTGGGAGCATGAGGGCCTTCTGCGAGCCGCTGACCACTACGTCAAGCCCCCATTTATCCATGGGAAGATCGGATACCCCGAGGGCGGAGATGGCATCGACCACCAGAATGGTCCCATCACGTCCTTTCACAATATCGGCGATCTCCTTGATGGGGTGCATCACCCCGGTGGAGGTCTCGCTGGCCTGCACCAAAACCGCCTTGATAGAGGGTTTGGCGTCGAGGGCCTTTTTGATCAAGCCAGGGTCAACCGCCTCGCCCCACGTGACATCGATGGGGGTGAAGTTAACGCCATAGGCCTCACAGATCTCTCCCCACCGCTCACCGAATTTTCCTGCCCTGACAACCAAGGCTTCATCTCCCTGGGAAAGGGTGTTGCACACCGCCGCCTCCATGGCACCGGTCCCCGAGGAGGCGAGCACAAGGACCTCATTTTTTGTCTGAAAGACGTACTTGAGCCCCTCCCTGACCTCTTGAAAGAGCTCCTCATAGCCCGGGTCCCGATGGTGCATAACCGGTCCTGCCATGGCGAGCAAGACCCGTTCAGGAACAGGTGTGGGGCCTGGAGAAAAAAGTTGTTTTTTTATCATAGGTTCCCTCCATCAAAAATTAGGTTGTTTTCGTTTCCAAGCAGTGCATTGTATTGTAAGGTAAGCGGTAATGTCAAGCTTTAAGGCAAGGCGGTTGAAAGACATCCTACTATCCCGTGTTTCGCGGGATTTCTCTCATCCCTCGTCGTTGCGGCGTCCTTCCAGCTAAGTCTGACTCCTGATGATTTCGAGGCCTGCATCCAGGCATTTTTAAGCAGTCTGCGGGAGATCACTTGTTCACTAACACCTTAGCCACTGACCTTTTGCAATCTGATTGACATCTGCCCTCATTTCCCTTAGCCTTGGGGGGCCGCAGGAGGATATGATGGGAGGGGAAGGTGTAAGGGAGATCCTGGCTGAAAAAGAGGTGGAGGGGATCCTCTTCTTCAGCCAGGAGAACATCCGATATCTTACAGGGTTTTCGGGTAGCGAGGGGTACCTCTTGGCAGGGGCAGATGAAAACCTCCTAATGGTGGACTCCCGATATATAACGCAGGCCCAAGAAGAAGCGAAGGGATGCCGCATCGTCCTCTTGGAAAAGAGGCTGAGGGGGCTTATGGAACGTATCTCACCCCTGGGGTTAACGCGGTTCGGCTTTGAGGCACAAGGGATCTCCGTGGCCCTCTTTGAGCAACTCCAGGCGGAGATGAAAGGGGTGGAGTTGGTCCCCGTAAAAGAGGAGCTTGAAAAGCTGCGGGGATTCAAGACTCACGAGGAGATCGCCGCGATAAAGGGGGCTATAGATATAGCCGAAGGAGCATGGAAAAAGGTATTGGAGACGGTGCGGCCAGGGGTGAAGGAGAACAATGTCGCCCTGGAGCTTGAGTACAGCATGAAATTGGGCGGCAGCGAAGGGGTAGCCTTTGATTGCATTGTTGCCTCAGGCCCCCGGTCGGCACTCCCCCATGCAAAGCCGACCCCGCGATCGCTCGAGGCGGGTGATCTGCTCCTCTTTGACTTCGGCTCCCGATATAGGGGTTATCATTCCGACGAGTCGTGTACCGTGGTGGTGGGCCGCGCAACCGAGGAGCAGAAGCGCATATATAGCATCGTGAAGGACGCCCATGACAAGGCCATAGGGCAGGTGAGGCCAGGGGTGAAACTCCATGAGATTGATGCGGCGGCCAGAAGATATATTACCAAGGCCGGCTATGGAGAACGGTTCGGGCATGGTACGGGGCATGGAGTCGGTTTGGCAGTCCACGAATGGCCGGCGGTGGGGAAGGATTCCCAGGATGTGGCCGAAGCGGGGATGGTCTTTACCATCGAGCCAGGGATCTATATCCCCGGCTGGGGAGGAGTGAGGATTGAGGATATGGTTTTGGTTACCCATGATGGCTGCGAGGTCTTGACCGCTATCCCAAAAGACCTCGTGATACTACCGTGAAAATACTTCTTGGATAAAGAAGAGGAGGATAACAATGACGGTTTCGACGGCAGATTTTCGCAAGGGGCTCAAGATCGAGTTGGAAGAGGAGCCCTATATCATCGTTGATTTTCAACACGTGAAACCCGGGAAGGGCGGCGCCTTTGTCAGGACCAAGCTCAAGAGCCTGGTTACCGGCAATGTCATCGATAGGACCTTCCGCTCAGGGGAGAAGGTACAAAACCCTGCCCTCGAAGAGAGGAGTATGCAGTACCTCTATCAGGAGGGAGACAAGTACCACTTCATGGATACCGACACCTACGAGCAGATTGTCCTGACAGGGGACCACCTGGGAGAAGACAGCATTTTTTTGCAGGAGCATGTTGAGGTAAAAATCGTTTTTCATAATGGTCAGCCCATTGGCGTGGAGCTTCCCACCTTTGTGGAGCTGAAGATCGTGCAGACTTCGCCGGGGGTAAGGGGTGACACAGCCAGCGGCGGCGGCAAACCCGCGACGTTAGAAACAGGGGCGGTAATCCAAGTACCCCTATTCCTTAATGAGGGGGATGTAATCAAGGTGAGCACAAAGACAGGGGAATACATCGAGCGCGTGAGATAACCAGATAGGGCAAGAGAGGAATAACTTACGTTTCTACGAGAAACACCCTTCATCACGCAGAAGCGGATGAGAATTCATTGAACTTGACCGAAACGACCTTGGACACCCCAGGGTTCTCCATGGTAATCCCGTAAAGGGCATCGGCAATCTCCATAGTTCCCTTGTTGTGACTGATAAGGATGAACTGGGATTGCCCGCTCAGCTCCTTCAAGACTTCCGCGAAACGATCTATATTGGCGTCGTCTAAGGCAGCATCTACCTCATCTAAGAGACAGAAGGGGGTGGGCCGCAGCAGAAAGAGCGAAAAGATAAAGGCGATGGCCGCCAGGGCCTTCTCTCCCCCGGAGAGGAGATCTACGTCTTTAAGCCGCTTGCCTGGCGGCTGGATGAAGATGTTGACACCCGCTTCAGGGGAGGATTCGTCGAGGACCAGTGCACCCCTTCCGCCGCCGAACAATCGGGGGATAAGCCCCTGAAATTCATTGTTCGCCTTGGCGAATGTCTCGTGGAAGCGAGTGGTTGAGGTACGGTTTATCTCGGTGATGGTCTTGTTTAAGTTAGCCAAGGACTGCTGTAGATCCTCTTTCTGGGCCTCGAGAAATTCATACCTCTTTTTTAAATCCTCATATTCCTCCACAGCCCCTGCGTACACTTCTCCCAGCCGCTCCACCTTCTGTTTGAGATCAGAAAGCCTCTTCTCAGCTTCTTGGCGGTCCTCGGCGAGGACGTAATCCTCTTGCCCCACCAGTGAGGGCAGGGTAAGGCCATAGCGCTCTTGTATCCTTTCTGCCAGGTGCCGCATCTCCATCTCTATTTGGGAAAGGGCGATCCCCTGTTGTGCTAGGGATTCTTGAATCTCCTTCAATTCCCCACGTACACCCTTCAACGAGGCCTCCCGCGCGGAGATCTCCTCCCGAAGCCCTTTTACCCCCTCCCCTTCCTGATCGAGGGCATGCACCTTCTGCTCCCTCTTCGCAATCAACCCTCCCAGGGATTCCCTAACCACCTTTTCCGCCTCGACGGCATCCTGGCTGCGCTTCCGCACCTCCTTCAGCTGCCCCGATTTCCTCTCTTGTTGTACGCTGAGGGATGCCTCAGTCCTATCTAATTCCTCGAGGCCACGCCCAAGATTCCGCTCCCGCTCCTGCAGGGAAGCCAGCTGTACCTGAAGGTCCGTCACGCCGTGCCGCAACTGATCTCGTTCTTCCCTGAGTTTTAGTAGCCTTTCCTTCAATTCCTCAATGTTCCCTCCCTTTTCCTCCTTAATCTTTCTGCCATCGGCCATGTCGGCAAGGGCCCGCTTGACCTCATCGCGCAGTTGCTCCGCCTCCATGTCGATCTGGGCCAACTCAAAGGTCAAGATCTCTTCCTTGCGCTTGAGGACCGCAAGGGTTCGCTTGGCGTCATCCACCTCCCCTTTTACCCTTAGCTCCTCCCGCTCCATCTGGTACCCATCCTCCCGGAGGGTCTCCAGCTCCCCCTTAATCACCACGGCCTTCTCCCTCAGCTCCTCGAGCCGCGTGGATAGCTTTTTCTGCTCCTCCTCCTGCTTGAAGATGCCCTGTTCTGTCTCCTTGATCTCCCTTTTTCGGGCAAGAATGCCCGTCGGTGAGGGATCCCAGCTTCCGCCGGTCAGCACCCCTGTCCTATCCCAGAGGTCACCCTCCATGGTCACCAAGACACCTGCCCATGCCTTGTGCTCCTCCCTGATCCCCCAGAAATCCTTAACTAACCATACCCCATCGAGCAGGGTCTCCAAGAGAGGGCGATGTTCACCCTTTGTTCGCACAAAATCCAACAAGGGACCGAGGAAGCGTTGATCCCCTTTAACCTGGGGGGGAATATCGTGCGCCGTGAGCTGGGGGATGCCCAGGGGGAGAAAACTCCCCCGCCCCAATCGCCCCTCTTTGAGGTATCTGATGGCCTTGAAGGCCTCCTCCTGACCCTTGACTATGAGGGATTGAAGCGTGTGTCCCAGGGCGGCCTCCAAGGGGGCCTCATAAGGGGAGTCCACCTCCACCATGTCCGCCAAAACCCCAATAATCCCCTCTCTCAACGAGGCACCTTCAGAGGTCATAATAGCCTTCACACCTTCTGCATACCCCTCGAACCGCCTCTGCATGTCCGAGAGGGAATTGAGGTGAAAGCGAAGCCTGTGGAGTTCGCCTTCTGCCTCCTTCAGCTCCACCTCCTTATGTGACAGGTCCTCCTGCACGCGTTGCAGCTCTGCCTCCCGCCTGCGGAAATCCTGTTCCAGGGCCTCCTTGCGTTTGACGAGCCCCTCTGTTACCCCCTCCTCCCTCGTGATTGTCCCCTCCAGTTCTTTTTTTTCCTTGAGGAGGCCTTCCAGCTCTCGCTCTACCCTCTCCTTCTTGTCAATAAAGTCCCGCTCTCTCTTGCGGCCATCCTCAACGATGTTCTGACAACGGACGATCTGGGCAGAGGCCTGCAAGACCTCATCTTTCAAGACGTCCAGGGTCCCTTCACGCTCAGCATACCGCTCCTCAAGCTCCCTCAGCTTCCCCTCTTCCTGTTCCAGAAGACCTTTCGCCTCCTGGGCCTTTAGCGCGACTTCATTCAGCTCCGCGCCATAGCCCTCCCTCCTCTCACGCACGACCCGCTGTTCTCGTCCTAACCCCTCTATCTCCTCCCGGTATTGGCCCTCTAGGGTGCGTAAACCTTGCAGCTCCCGTTCCAGAGACCTCACCCGCTCCTCTTCACGCTGAATCTCCCCCTCGATGCGGTAGATCTCCTCCTGGGCGTGGGATAAAACTTCTTCTTCTTCGAGGAGTCTGCGTTTCAATTCCTCCGTATCACCCTCAGTCTGGGAGGCAAGGACAATTCGCTTCTGTTCCTCGTCTCTTTTCCCCTGGAGGGCTTCTTTCACCTCTGTGAGTCTCCCCGACTGCTCTCCAAATTCCACGAGGGCGAGCCCCACCTCCAGGACGCCAACCTCCTTCTGGTACTCCCGATACCTGCGTGCTCGGGCCGCCTGCCTTCGCAGCGCATTCATCTGTCTGCGCACCTCGCCGATAACGTCCTGAACCCGCAGGAGGTTTTGTTTGGTCCTCTCCATTTTTTGGAGGGTCTCGCGCTTTCTCTCTTTGTATTTGGTGACCCCTGCCGCCTCTTCGATGAGGTGTCTCCTGTCCTCGGGACGGGCGTTGAGCAGCATATCCACCTCACCCTGTTCGATGATAGAATAAGCGTTTACCCCTACCCCTGTACCGAGGAAGAGATCCCTGACGTCTCTGAGCCTGCAAGGGAGTTTGTTGATCAAGTACTCACTCTCCCCTGAACGGAAGAGCCGCCTGGCCACCATGATCTCACTGTAGTCCCCATATCCTTCTAAGGGGACAACCCCATCGTTTTCGAAGACCAAGGATACCTCGGCCATGCCGAGGGGCTTCAGATTCTCGGTGCCGTTAAAGATGACATCTTCCATGGAACGGCTTCGCAGATGGGTGGGGCGCATCTCTCCCATGGCCCACAGTACGGCATCGGCGACATTGGTTTTGCCGCAACCGTTGGGACCCACAATGCCGGTGATGCGGGAGGGAAAGGTGAAGACCGTCCGCTCCATAAAGGACTTAAATCCAACAATCTCAATACGCCTCAATCTCATCGGAGTGCATCCCCCTCGCGCCTACTGGATCCGATATATTCGAGGGCACGCTCGAGCCTCTTGATCACCCGTTCCCTCCCGATGCCCTCCATTACCTCAAAGAGTCCCGGACTGGTCGTCTTGCCGGTGAGAGCCACCCTTACCCCCTGGGCTGCTTGGTTCAGTTTCAGCCCCTGTTGCTCAATCAACTGGCGGAAAAACCGCTCCAGATCGGCCTCAACCAAATCCTCGCTGCTGCGGAGTCCTTCGAGGAGAGCGGTCAAGAAAGGAGACAGTTCAGGCCGGAGAAACTTACGTGACCCCTTCTCGTCGTAGGGAAAGTCATCCCAGAAATAGAACTCGGCCATCTCCGCCATCTCCACCAGGGTCTTGGCCCGGGGCTGGAGACTCCGGACTACCTTAATAAGCCGTCCGTTCACCTCCGCCTTGATCCCCCGTTGCAGCAAAAAAGGAATGAGCTGCTGCGCGATCTCTCTCGGATCGCCCTCTTTGATGTAGTGCGCGTTGAGCCAAAGGAGCTTTTCGAGATTGAAGACGCCGGCCGATTTCCCTGCTCCCTCCAAAGAGAACTTCTCGATCAGCTCCGCTCGGGAGAAGATCTCCTGATCTCCGTAAGACCACCCGAGCCTGGCCAGATAGTTGACCAATGCATAGGGGAGGTACCCCATCTCCCTATAGGCGGTGGTTGAGGTGGCGCCATGCCTCTTACTGAGCCTGGCGCGGTCCTGGCCCAGAATCAGGGGGAGGTGCGCAAAGACCGGAAGAGGATAACCCATGGCCCCATAGAGGTGGATCTGGCGGGGGGTGTTGTTGAGGTGATCATCCCCTCGGATAACGTGGGTGATCCCCATAAGGGCGTCGTCCACCACGACCACAAAATTATAAGTGGGGCTGCCGTCGCTGCGCATGATGATGAGATCATCCAGTTCTTGGTTATCGAAGACGACCTTCCCTTTGACGAGGTCATCCACGATAGTCTCCCCCTCGGGGGGGGATTTGAATCTAATAACAGGGGGAAGGTCCGCCGGTTGGTCCGTGCGCTCGCGGCAGCGCCCATCGTATTTTGGTTTGTTCCCCTCAGCCAGTGCTTGTTTGCGCCGTTGCTCCAATTCCTCGGGTGTGCAGTAGCAGCGATAAGCCTTCCCCGCCTCCACGAGCCGATCAACATGCTCGCGGTACAAATGCATCCGCTGGCTTTGAAAATAGGGGCCTTCATCCCAGTCCAGCCCTAACCATTGAAGGCCGTCCAGAATGGCATTGAGATATTCCTGGCTGGACCGAGCCGCATCCGTGTCCTCGATGCGCAGGATGAAGACGCCGCCGAGATGACGGGCGAAGAGCCAATTAAAAAGAGCTGTCCTTACCCCCCCGATATGTAGATATCCCGTTGGGCTGGGGGCAAATCTCGTTCTGACCAATATAACCCCTGCTCTCTTAGAAGTGTATGCCGAAAAAGACCCCGCCGACCACGAGGGCCATGATGAGATAGACTGCAAAGGTTATCAAGACGGTAACCACCGCCTGACCTGCGGTGATCTTATGAACCTTTTCTATCCCCACTATCTGGAGGTAAAGCCCATAGAGACCGGCTATAAACCCCACGACAGGTATCCAGGTGAGGATGTTCACGGCACCGGCATAGGCCACTACACGGTATACCCCCTCATACGCCCCCTTGCCTTCGAAAAACTGCTGGGCGATGAGGTGCAGAATAGCTGCCCCGATAAAAGAGAATATAACACCGGCGATGACGACCTTAAAGAACATGAGGACATCTCCACCTGTAATGATGATGGCGAAGATACCGGAAACCCCCAGACAAACCGCCAGGAAGGTCAGCGGCG
>CAYHAB010000324.1:0-10131 GCA_964354505.1 uncultured Thermodesulfobacteriota bacterium | reverse complement strand
ATAGATTCGCATACCAGCTGCCTTTTAGGCTTTCTACAGAGACACGTCATCTGAAGTGGGAAGCGAAACGGACGCAAGGCTTTATATGTCTTAGAGGGGCGATAAAAATTTGAACAAAAGCTATCAACTACTCGATGGTTTTTGCTTTCATAGTCGATGAGCAACGCTGATAGTTATTCCTTCCCTTTTGTTTGGCGCCGTACATGGCGATGTCGGCATTCTTGAGCAGAGTATCAGTATCTGCACCATCATCGGGGAAAATGGCAACCCCTATGCTGGCGGTGGTGCGTAGTTCATGTTCCTCAACCAAAAAAGGCTCTCGAAATGATAAAATAATTTTTCTTGCAACCTCTATTACATTTTCTACTTGAGTTATGTCAGGCACTAAAAACAAAAATTCATCGCCCCCCATGCGGGCAAGGGTATCGCTTTTACGCAGGAGCACCTTCAGGCGTTTGCTGATAACGCGAAGTAACTGATCTCCCACGCTGTGGCCGAGTGTATCGTTAATGTCTTTGAATCGATCCAGGTCGAGCAAAAGCACAGCGAGCTTTTGCTGGCGGCGATGGGCCTGAGCCAAGGCCAGATTGAAACGGTCGTTGAACAGGACGCGGTTGGGCAAACCTGTCAACGCGTCGTGGGTGGCTACATAGGTGAGCTGTCGTTCCGCGCGCTTATGCTCAGTGATGTCGCGCGCAACACTCAGAATAACGTTTTTCCCCTCAAGTTCGATGGGGCGCTCGTTGACTTCGGATGCGATATGTTTTCCTGTGCGCGAAATGTAGGTTGTTTCGAAACTGCACAAGCCATTTGTAAGGGCCATTCTGACGTGACTTGAAACTAAGGCAGCATTCTCAGGTTTTACGATCTCGCGCAGATTCTTGTCTACTAGGTCTTCCGCAGGCCATTCAAGTCGTTTTGCCCCGACATCATTGATATAAAGGATGTTACCCTCTTCATCGTGCACCATGACAGATTCGGGGATTGCTTCAAAGAGTTTCCGGAGGCGAATTTCAGATTCTCGCAGCACCTCCTCTGCCAACCTGCGCTCCGTGATGTCCAAAAATGTTGCTCGTACTGCTGGTTGCTCTCTATACACGGTCCTGACTGAGGATATTTCTAGCCATCGCACTGATCCATCTTTATGGATTCCACGGACCTCGTACCGAGGTGGGGCTGGTTTCCCTTCTAGACGATCTTTAAAACGTCCAAAAAAGATCGTGCGATCCTCAGGATGTACCAGACCCTGTATTTTTCCAGGTGAGAGGGTTATCAACTCCTCAGGGGTATAACCCAAGATCTGGCCCATGGCGGGATTAGCGAAGACCAGATCGGGAGGTATCCCTTGGGCAATAATAATTCCCTCAAGTGATTGCTCGACCAATGTCCGATATTGTTCCTCACTCTCTTGCAACGCCTCCTCGGCTCGTTTGCGCTCATGTTCTGTTATTTCCAGTTCAGCAATGCGGTGGCGCAGTTTTGTTAATTGATCGGGAAATTGCTCTTTTTTCTTTTCATTATAGTTCATTTTGCGCCTTCCTCAAAGAGGCGACCTGTTACAACACCCTTCTTATTGATAAACGCAAACGGCTTGCAAGGGTGTTCTGCTTACCCCACAGTACGCCGTAACTATGCATGAAAAAAATAATAAACCGCACAGACGCCTCTGCCGACAAACTGAATACTTGCATTCTTTTAATGGCTCAAGCATGTTTAGAGGCCCCCAGTTCAAGGAGGAAGTGCAACACTTGGAGAAATAGCACAAGCTTAGTTTTCTAGAAAGGTTCTAGAGAAATAGCACAAGCTAAGCTGACTGTCAATGGGTGATAAAGACACCTTATACTCAAAAAAAGGCATTTTTTTGCGCCATAAGCAGCTATTCTTTTCAAAGCAACTATTGCAGAGGGTAACGATGAAATCTCATTGACTGTAGCGGGGGACTTTGTTAGCCTTATACCTCAGTGATACCTATTCGAGACACCAATCGACCTGAAAGACATCCTGTTATCAACATCTGCATCATCACAGTCACCATACTTGCGTTTATTATTGAATTGCTTCAAAGGCAGGGGCTCAAGGAGTTCATCTATTTTTATGGGCTTGTTCCTGCGCGGTACGCTGAGCCTCAGATAGCGGCGTCCTTCACAACCGGCCAGCAGGTTCTTCCTTTTTTTACCTCTCTGTTATTACATGGGGGTTTTTTTCACCTCTTGGGTAATATGTGGTTCCTTTATATTTTTGGGGACAACGTGGAAGACAGATTGGGGCATCTCCGCTATCTCGTCTTCTATCTGTTGTGCGGTTTGGCTGCAGGGGCATCCCATCTCGTTCTCAACTGGCACTCGAACGTGCCCACCATCGGCGCCAGCGGCGCCATTGCGGGCGTTATGGGGGCATACCTTATACTCTATCCCCGGGCAAGGATACTGACCTTGCTACCCATCTTTTTCTTTTTCACTTTCATAGAGGTGCCCGCATTCTTCTTTCTCGGCATCTGGTTCCTCTTCCAGTTTCTGATCGCTGCAGCAACTGCAGGGCAACCCGGTGGGATTGCCTGGGGGGCTCATATTGGGGGATTTGTATTCGGCATTGTTTTTTTAAAGATTTTTGAGCTGGTGCCGAAGACAGGTGCGAGTGAAGAGATGTAAAAATTAACTCGATTATAATGCGGTGGAAGATGGCTTTCAGTTGGCGAATGCAATCCACGCATGGGACGACGAGATTTATGCCGGTTCCCCGAAAGAGCGGTTTGGCCATCGGCTTGTGTCTCCAATGAAAAATCGTCCTGTAAAGAGAAAAATAGTATGATCAGACTGATCATTTTTGCGGTCATCTCAGCGGGGCTTTTCTCCTGGTCGAGGCCTTTCTTGCGCGATCCGAGCTCTCACGGCTTCTTTCGATTCTTTGCCTTCGAATCTATCGTGGCCTTGATCCTGTTCAACGCCGGGCAATGGTTCCATGATCCCTTAGCTGCCCATCAAATCGTCTCGTGGGTCCTATTGGGCGCTTCCCTTTTTATGGCAGTACACGGATTCTACCTGCTTCGCGAGATAGGAAGGCCGAAGGGCAACTTTGAAAATACCACGGCGCTGGTGACGGTAGGTGCATACAGGTACATCCGCCACCCCCTCTACAGCTCCATCCTCGTTCTGGGATGGGGGGCGTTCTTCAAGGCCCCCTCCTTTGTTGGCATCATCCTTGTCTTGCTGGCCTCGGCCTTTGTAACTGCTACGGCCAAGGTTGAGGAGATGGAGAACCTTCATAAGTTTGGTGCCGGCTATGCCGGGTATATGAAGAGTACGCGGATGTTTATACCCTTTTTCTGGTAAGGGACAGAACTCATAATAAAGAACAGATGGGACATATATCCGCAACGCTCCTGGCTTTAAATAACCTTTTTGGCGATGCGCGTACATGGGGATGGCGTGGGGCATAGCGGTACTATGTTTGTGCGCAGCAGCTATCTCCCCGGCGATATTACTGCGTTTCTTCTTCTGCCAGGTTTCGTATATTTAATTGAATAATCGGAGAAAAGGTAATATCTTAATATGTGGTAAAATTTTGTATCTTGAAGTCGAGTAGAGAGGAGAAGCGATATGAAACTAATACGACTTGCTGCACTGGCAATGTTGGTGGCAATGTTTGTCATCACCATGACGACGGCTTATGCTGCCGACAAGGGTGACGGTTTCTTCAAGGGCGTCTTTGATGCCTTTAAGGGAGAAAAGCTTAGTGACAGCAAAATAATCCGGGGCCTCAAGGAGGCCCTCGAGATTGGTACGACCAACGCCGTCAAGGATGTCTCCAAACTCGACGGGTACTACAAAAACCCCAAGATTAAGGTCCCCCTTCCGAAGGCGGTCCAGAATGTGGATTCGGTCATGAGGGCTCTGGGATACGGGCCCGAGTTGGATGAATTCTCTCTGAGTATGAATCGGGCTGCCGAGCAAGCAGCCCCAAAGGCCAAGGCCCTTTTTTGGGATGCCGTGAAAGAGATGACCTTTGAGGATGCCCGAAAGATCCTCAAAGGCAGTGATAATGCGGCCACCCTCTACTTTGAGGACAAGACTCGAGGCCAGCTCCATCAGCTCTTCATGCCTATCGTTCATACGGTCATGGAAGCGGTAGGGGTTACCCGCACGTACCAGGATGTGCAAGCCAAGATCAGCAGCATCCCCTTTACCGACCGCCTGAAACTCGACCTGGATGACTACGTGACCGAAAAGGCCCTTGATGGACTCTTTTACATGGTGGCCGATGAGGAGCGCAAGATTCGCAAAGACCCCGCAGCCCGCGTGACCACACTGCTCAAGGATGTTTTCGGGAGCAAGTAGCAGTGATAGCGCTGAAGTCCTGCGCTGCGCATAAAAATTGGCAAACTCTGCTATCCTTGTTTCCGTTCCACGGCGTCCCTTTTTAAAGGCCCTGTATATCAGCGACAACCTTCACGCCACTGGAATCGTGCCTAGGGAGAGGCCTTCTTATGCCTCGCCCCCTTTTACTCATAGCCAACGATCATGGCCTTAGATTGGGAAAAGAAGGTGCTGCCCAAGGTCGAGAGGTAGATGTGAACAATCAGAAAGGCAGTAACTATATAGGCTAGGATTATATGAAATGCGTCTATAACCCTCACCCCCCCCAGTATCTCTATAATAGGACGAAACCTTTCCAGATCCCAGAGGAGTACCCCTGTTACTATCTGTATGGGGATGAGGATAAACATGATGCCGAAGTAGGTGACCTTCTGCAATGAGTTAAATTTGGCCTCTGGTGTGGGTGCAAAAGGAGGGGGATCGCCGAAAAATATGCGGGCAATGTAGTAGGCCGATTGCTTCGGTATACCGATGGTGAAGTCCTCAAGGACGGGGACGTACTGTTTGACGAGCTCCCCTTTCAGCACATAGAAACTAAGCCAGAGCATGTAATCACATACCACGATGAAGCCACAGACGTTATGGATTCCCACCGCGGTTCTGAAGGTCCCAAACCACGTGACCAAATCGGGAAATCGCAACTGTATCCCTGTGAGCACCAGGAGGCAGACGGCAAGGGCATGGATCCAGTGCCAAATCCTTACCACCAGCGGATACAATATGGCCCTCTTCCTTTTGCTCCCCTTCTGCCGGTCTTTCTTCTGCCGAGCCATAAATACTATATTTCTCCTCCTTAGCCTTCTTTGTGCCGCCTCTTCCTCCTCATTCCAATGGTGACGATCCTGAGAAACGCATGTATACCGACAAAACCCAAGCTACCTACAATGAATAAGATCCCAATAACATCCAGCCATTTATAGCCGATCTTTCTCAAGATGAACAGGAGATCTGCAATATCCCGCTTGCCGATCCTACCTTCCCCCAACAGATAGAAACTACTGGTGACAGGAATGGTGTGAATCCCCGTTAAAATGCTCTTTTCCATGGGGAGGGTTCTTATGCCGCCCCCGCCGCTTCCGGGTATTTCCATAATTAACTTCGCATAGAATTCCGCCCGGGAGGAATGGCAGAGCGAACAATCCTTCGCCTTGGCCCCCTTGGTATAGTTATGAGATGGCTTGAGAACCAGGACCCTCACCCCCAGCTCTATGTTTTCCCGGGGGTTCCTCTCCTTCAATGATTTGAGGAAAGAGAGGACCTCTCGATCTTCCAGGAACCCATTGCTGTCGCTATCCAGCAGTTTTGCCAGGTCAGGCCTGCCCATTCCTAACAGCTTGGCTACCTCTCCATAGTCAAGGCGTTCCGTCTCCCCTCCCTTGCCCAGCCTCTGGAGGTAAAAGACGATCCCTTTTTCCGCCTGAGGGGCGTGGCAGACAGTGCACTCCAGGTACTGGAAGTGGAGATCCCTCTGGGGCAGCCACTGATGCCCATCCTTTTCGTGGCACCGCAGGCAGATTCCCATCCGCTCCTGTTGAGAGAGTTTCCTGAAGGAGGTAGCGGCATGGGGGTTGTGGCATTCAAAGCAGAGTATTTGGCTGATCTTGGCGTGCTTGCTCTTTTCATATTGGGCTGCAATCTCTTCATGACACTGAGCACAGCTGACCGTGCCCAGCCTCTGGGGATGGGGGAGATACTTAATACTCGTATGGCAATAGATACAATTGAGCTTGCGGTGGGCTGTGGAAAGAAACTTTGCATAATCCACATGCAGGGTAAGCCCCTCTTTTTGTACACCTGCGCTTCCAGGGGTAGGAATGACCATCCCGAGCCGCTTTTCCCTGCTCAACCGGAGGATATCCCTGGCCCCATGACATTGCAGACATGCCTCATTCCCCATGGGCTCTGAGGGGAAAGCCACCCCTGACCACGAGAAGAGGGAGACGAGGAGGAAGAGTGCAAGAGATATAGTAGAGAAGAGGTGAAAAAATTTTTCTTGTCTCTTCTTATCCGCAACCGGGGTCATCTTTTCCCCTTCTCTGCATTGTCTTCTCTAAAGCTCGTACTTTTAGAATAGAGCGCTTTTTCCTTTCATTAGTCAAGAGTCAAGTTAAAGTTGGAGTCGCACCTCATATGAGAGTAAAGAATAAGAGAAAACCTCCTCAATACAGGGTGAGGCTTTTTACGTCCTGCCCTTAGCGTGCCCCGCGGCTCGCGGCAGCGTATCATGTTTTGTGGCAGACAACGAAGAGGGGTACCTTGCTTGCGCTTTTGGGGGTTTTCCCCTATAACAACTACATGGGGACAGATTCCGTCCGTGCAGTACTGTTTGACTTTGGCGGCGTATTGTCAGAGGAAGGATTTCGAAAAGGGCTCTCTGCCATCGCCCGGGAACACGGGCTTGACCCGGCGGCCTTCCATCAGGCGGCCTTTGAGGTGGTGTATGCATCCGGCTATGTCCTCGGTCAGGGGACGGAGAGTGATTTCTGGCGCCTCTTGTGGCAAAAGACGGGGCTCCAAGGCGATGAGGATACCATGCGCCAGGCCATCCTGACCAGCTTCGTGCTGCGCCCCCGCATGCTCAGCGTTGTCCGTGCCCTGCGCCGCAAGGGATATATCACCGCGATCCTCAGCGACCAGAGCGACTGGCTGGATTGGCTTGATTCTCAACAGAATTTTTTCCAATGGTTTGATAAAGTTTACAATAGCTACCACCTGGGCAAAGGGAAACGGGACCCCTCGGTATTCGATGATGTCGTAGGTGATCTGGGCCTGGTTCCTCAGCACGTAGTGTTTGTGGACGACGATCCGGGCAATGTGGAGCGGGCGCGTTCGCGGGGGTTAAAGACCCTGCTGTTTCAGAATGAGGATCAGTGCGTGAACGATCTGGAGACGATTATCAGGCATCCCATCGCGGATGAATAAGATGGTGCTCAAGACCTTGTCGGCAGGGGTGATTGTGGTACGGCGCGCGGAGGGCGGATGGCGCTATCTTCTGCTGCGCGTTTACGACTATTGGGATTTCCCGAAAGGCATTGTGGAGGAGGGCGAGGATCCGCTGCAAGCGGCCTGCCGTGAGGTTGCGGAGGAGACCGGTCTCAAAGACCTGGTGTTTTCCTGGGGGCATGATTACCATGAGACCCCTCCGTATGGCACTGGTAAGGTAGCCCTTTGCTACGTGGCGGAAACTCGCCAAACTGAAATCGTCCTGCCGATCAGCCAAGAACTAGGCCGACCGGAACACCATGGATATCGTTGGATGAGTTATGAAGAGGCCCGCGGATTTCTGGCGCCCCGGGTCGCTCCTATTCTGGAATGGGCCAATGCCCTCATCACCGCAGAAACCCCTTGACTTGTTTCCCCGTAGGTATAAAGATTCAATCTGAGAATAGCAACGGCGTTTCTTTTAAAGGATCAAGGCATATAAAAACTTTTGGGCACAGGCGAGAAACAGTCAAGACAATTTTTTCGTGAAGGCAGGGGTTCCGCGGCCATTGAATCAATGGAAACGATACGGGTGAAAAGCCGGAATGGATAAAGAAGAATTAAGAAGAAATATCCTCGAATTAAAACAGCAGCGGGATGCCGTTATCGTCGCACACAATTACCAGATAGATGATGTGCAGGAGATAGCCGATGTGATAGGGGATTCTCTGGCCCTCAGCAGATACTGCGCATCAAGCCCTCAAAATATGATTGTCTTTTGCGGCGTCCACTTTATGGCTGAAAGCGCAAAAATATTATCACCTCAAAAAACGGTACTGCTCCCGGAAATCGGTGCCGGATGCCCTATGGCCGATATGGTGAATACCGACGATATAAGAGAGATGAAGCGCACGCATCCGAATGCCGCGGTCGTCTGTTATATCAACACCTCCGCAGAGGTAAAGGCCGAGTGCGATATCTGCTGCACTTCTTCCAATGCGGTGAAGGTCATCCAATCACTGGCTGAAGAGGAGATCATCTTTGTACCTGATAAAAACCTGGGAGATTACATTGCCAAAAAGGTCCCCGAAAAAAGAATGATCATCTGGAGCGGATTCTGCATAACTCACCACAGGGTCACTGCGGAAGAGGTCGAGAAGGTGAAGGAGGCTCACCCTGATGCGTTGATACTGGTGCATCCGGAGTGCAAGCCGGAGGTGGTTGAGCTTGCTGACTTTGTAGGCAGTACGAAGCAGATAATCGATTTTGCCGCTGCCTCCAAAGAGAAAAAATTTATCATAGGCACTGAAATGGGTGTTCTCTACAGGCTTAAAAAGGATAATCCGGAGAAGACCTTCTACCTCTTGTCGCAAGGTCTTGTCTGCCCGAACATGAAAAAAACGCGGCTGGAAAGCGTCTATTATGCCCTCAAAGAGGTGAAGTATAAGATTGAGCTTGAAGAGGGAATACTCATAAAAGCGAGGACAACACTTGAAAGGATGCTGAAGATTGCCTGAAGAATATGCTTTCCGTACCGTTCAGCGGGAGCTTTTCCGAGCGCGCATCCGGCAGGGCGGTATTGACTTCGCCGATCTGCTGGTCCCGTGCATAAAGCCCGATATCCTTCAATCAGAGCACCTATAAGTTTTTCATAAAGTCAAGTACGGCTTGGTTAAATGCCTCTGGCGCTTCAAGGGCCGAGGCATGTCCGGTCGGAAGAATTTTGATGGTCACCATGTTGATGGCTCTTGCCATTGATTGAGCTATATCCACGCTCGTTATGGCATCATACTCACCGGCGATAATTAAAATTGGACATTTCAATTTTTTCAGATCCGGCGGATTGGCCATATCCTCGGGAGAACCCTGCATGATTTGAAGATAGCCAACGGGGCTATTTCTCATCTTGACCTCTTTGTACCTCTGAAATACAGCGGGTTCCTTATCCTTGAAACCAGGTGAAAAAGCGCGCTCTGTCATGGTATCGGCGATGGTCTCGATCTCACCGGTTCTCAACAAGGCCATCATCTGCTTCCACTGTTCCTTGATCGCGGCCATCTGTTCGGGGGTGAGCTGAATGTCGGGGCTCATAACCCAGCTGTTGGCCACGACCAGGCCGGTGGTCATCTCAGGATGTTCGAGCGCAAACTGGAGTCCAATCCGACCGCCCATAGAGTACCCAATGATACAAGCCTTCTCAATATCGAGGGCTTGCAGAAGGTTATGTAGATCACCGGCAAAACGTTTCATGGAAAAGTCGTTTCGCGGCGCCTCTGTTTTTCCATGTCCCCTGACATCGTAGGCGAGCACCTGGAACCGTTCGGCGAATACGGGGACCTGGTTGTACCACATTGTCAGGTTATCACCTAATCCATGGATGAGGACCAAACAGGCTCCTTTTCCGGACAACTCGCAGTATGTCTCAATCCCCCCTACGTTAACTTTCATTTTTACTCTTTCGCTGGAAATTGAGTTGACTATGAATTTACAAGGGATTTGATCTCAGGGTAATGGCCTTCTCGGGGCAGATTTCCTGGCAGCAAAAGCAGGCGATGCATTTGTCGGCGTCCACCCGGGGGATGCCGACATCCATGGACAGAGCGGATACCGGACACTGCTCTATGCAGGTGCCGCAGCTTGTACACAAGTCAGGGTCGGCTTGCGGCCGCGAGATCATCCGGTTGTGGAGCGCTGTCTGTATGGCCTCGTTTTGAAGATTCGCCTCGCCGCTGACCGGAGGGAGCTGGAAATCAGGGATGCGTTTTAACTCCCCGATGACTTCAACCGTATTGAGGTCGTAGTCCCCCAAACCCACTTTCTTCGCCTTCTGAAGCGA
>CAYHAB010000323.1:0-3754 GCA_964354505.1 uncultured Thermodesulfobacteriota bacterium | reverse complement strand
GATGAGATCGAGCACTTCCTCTGTCTGCTTCGCGGGATAGCGCAGTTCCTCGCAGACCTCCTGCAGGGTCCCCTGCAGATAACCATTCTCGTCGATATTACCGATGATAAAGACTCCGATCTCTTGCTCTTGAGAGGGCACCGGGCTCATTCTGAGCTGCCACGATAGATAATCGGCAAGCGTGACCTGGCGGGTGATAAGGTTTTCCCACGGGGCCTCTTCTCCATCGGTCCTCGGCGTGGCATACGTGCTGATGCTGTGGCCTTCCATGTATTCTTCCCAATCTTGATCATTGATGGTCTCGCGGGCCTCAGCCTCAGCGGCGACCTCCTTTTGTTCTCTCTCCCCCTGTTCTCTCTCCCCCTGTTCTTTCTCCTCTTGTTCTTTCTCCTCTTGCTCTTTCTCCTCCAGCCCGCTGTCCTCTTCCAGTACGGGGTTTTCCTTAATCTCCTGGGCAACAATCTCCTGGAGCTCCATCCGAGAGAGTTGCAGCAGCTTGATGGCCTGCTGCAACTGGGGTGTCATGATCAGCTGTTGGGTTAATCTGAGATCCTGTTTAATCTCCAAGGCCATTACTTCTACCTCTTCTTACCGTTAAGAGATTTTGCCTCTCTCTTTGTGCGCCCCCTGTGCTCCAATCTGAAGTGCTCACCGAGGTATATCTCGCGGGCCTTCTTGCTGGCTGCGATCTTCTTCGGGGTCCCCGTCTCCAATATCCTCCCTTCACTCAATATGTAAGCCCGATCACACACGTGCAAGGCCTCCCGAACGTTGTGGTCAGTAACGATCACCCCAATACCCTTTTTCTTGAGCTGATAGATGATGTTTTGGATGTCGATGACCGCCAGGGGGTCAATGCCCGCAAAGGGTTCGTCGAGAAGGATGAGAGAGGGGGACAGAACGAGCGCCCTGGTGATCTCCACTCTCCGCCGCTCCCCGCCCGAGAGGGAGTAAGCCTTGTTCTTGGACAGATGGGTGATATTGAGTTCTTTTAAAAGCTCCTGGAGTCGTCTCTCCTGCTCCTCGCGGGCGAGATTCAGAGTTTCCAAGATGGCCAAGATGTTTTCCTCGACGGTCAGTTTTCTAAAGACCGAGGGCTCTTGCGGCAGGTAGGTAATCCCTCTCTTGGCTCGTTGGTACATGGGAAGCCCTCCGATATCCTCCCCATTGAATAATACCTTTCCCCCGTCGGGCCTGATCAGGCCGATGATCATATAGAAGGTAGTAGTTTTCCCGGCCCCATTGGGACCCAGCAACCCCACCACCTCTCCCGCATGGATCTTCAGGCTCACCCGATCTACCACCACCCTCCCGCTATAGGCCTTGGTGAGCTCGATGGTCTCCAGGGTCTGCGCTTCATTAGCTTTCATTTTTTCACCTCGTCCGGGGTGATGGTAATCGCTACCCGCCCTTCTCCACCTAAGACCACGGTGCCCTCCCGGTAGAAATAGGTGGCCTCGCGGCAGGTAACCGTCTTGGTGGCCTGCACCATGCGCACATTCCCCTGAGCCACGATCTTTTCGATCCCCTCCCCCGCATCGTTGAGAAAGAGGAGGAGACGGTCGGCATAGAGAACGAAATCTTCTTGCCTTGCCACGACATCACCGATAAAGGTGATCAGCTTTTTTTCATACTCGGCCTCCAATCGCTGGGAGGTGATATTGACGGGTCCCCTTTTCCCTTTGAATTCTTCGATCACCTGGGCCGAGGCCGGATGCGCCAGTAGCAACACAATGACGATACAGATGGTATACGTGAGCCCTTTCATCCTTTGATCACCGTCCGGACCTTTCTCAATATTGATATTTTTTTCGTCTTCAAATCGACCACAATTCCCACCCCTTTTACCTGCACCCCTTTCCCTTCGAGCACGACGGGATCTTCGGTAGAGATCTGCTGCTTCTCATTGTCATAGCGAAGGGAGTTGGTGGCCACACGGTAGCCATCGCTGGAGGTGATTACCACATTCTCCCACACCTCGATCTTCTTCCGCTCCTTCATGGATCCCTTCCCTCCTTTGAGGGTGATAATTCGCCCCCCCTCGGCGTAGAAGGTGACTGTCAGATCCTCTAAGGTAGTGTAGTCATCTTGGCGAAAATGTTGGCCGGATTTAGCCCTCAGCTCCCACTCCTTCTTTTTTCCCTTGGTCTCCACGTAGTGGATATCCTCGAGGGTGAGGTCAGCGGTTGCAGCGACACCCTTTTGCACTTCTTTCACCTCCGGTATGATCTCTTCTTCATCGACGTGTGCCTTAAAGAGGATATATCCTGCGACTACTGAAAAGACTAACCCCATGCAAATAAGGATGATCTGCTTGGATCGTTTCATGTGTATCTCCTGAGGATCTCTTCCCATTTATCCTGGGCTTGCAGCAGGAGGTCGCATACTTCTCGCACCGCTCCCCTGCCGCCGGCAGATTGGGTGACATAGAGGGCAAACCGCTTCGCCTCTTGCGCGCCATCGGCCACGACGACGGGAACACCCACCTGCCTCAGGAGGGGGATGTCGACCACGTCATCGCCGACAAAGCAGGTCTCCTCATCCTTGATCCTCGCCTCGTGGGCGATCTTAGCATAGGCCGCTACCTTATCATGGATACCTTGGCGAACCCAGAGGACCCCCAGATCATCGGCCCTCTTTTGGACCACCTGAGAATTTCTTCCTGTCAGCATGGCCACCTCGATCCCCGCCTCCCTGAGGAGCTTGATTCCATGCCCGTCCCGGACATCGAAGGCCTTGATCTCCCTTCCCTTATGATCCATAATGATCCTTCCATCGGTCAAGACCCCATCAACATCGAGGACCAGAAGCCTCACCCGCGCCGCTTTTGCCCGCAGCTCTTCAGTGATTGCTCCGGCCATCTCAGACCACCCCGGCCTTGAGGAGGTCGTGGAGGTGGATGATACCTCGGGGAGTCCTCTCCCCGCCCTTGTCCAAGACGAAGAGGGAGGTGATAGAGTGCTCCTCCATGCGCTGAACGGCTTGGGCGGCAAGGGCATCGGCCTCGATCCACTTGGGGTTTCGGGTCATGATCTCTGCGGCCGTCCTCACCAAAAGGTCGGGATATTTTTCCAGACTCCTGCGCAGGTCACCGTCGGTGATCGCCCCCACCAGCTCTTCCCGTTCGTTCACGACCCCCGTTATTCCCAGCCGCTTGGAGGTGATCTCCACTAAGGCCTCCTTCATCAAGGTGTTCTCATATACCGCGGGGAGCTCCTCACCCACGTGCATCAGGTCACTCACCTTGAGCAGGAGCTGCTTGCCCAGTTTCCCCCCGGGATGCAGGACGGCGAAGTCCTCTTTGTTGAACCCCCGCTTCTCCAAGAGTGCAACCGCCAGGGCGTCTCCCATGGCCAGGGCGGCGGTCGTACTGGCCGTAGGGGCCAACCCCAGGGGGCACGCCTCTTCCGTGACGCTCACATCCAATACCACGTCCCCAGCCCGGGCCAAGGTCGATGCGGCCCTGCCCGTGAGGACAATCAGCTTGTTCCCATACCGCTTGATGAGGGGGAGGATCTGGGAGAGCTCTTCGGTCTCGCCGCTGTTGGAGATGGCCACAACGATGTCCTTCTTTTCCAGCATCCCCAGGTCTCCGTGGATCCCTTCTGTGGGGTGCAGGAAGAAGGCAGGGGTGCCGGTGCTGGCCAGCGTAGAGGCGATCTTTTGCCCGATGATCCCTGATTTTCCAACCCCCGTCACCACCACCCTGCCCTCACAGGCGAGGATCAGCTCCACCGCCCGTACGAAATCCTCG
>CAYHAB010000322.1:0-2686 GCA_964354505.1 uncultured Thermodesulfobacteriota bacterium | reverse complement strand
TCTTTCCAGGTGATCTCATGCTCAGGCTTAGCCACTTCTCGCTCCTCTGTTACAAGATCTTGGTCTCATTATAGGCCCTCTCAAAGGCCTTGATATTCCGTTCCGCCAGCCTGCCGAACCGTTCCTGTAAGGGCTCGATCATCGCCCCCTTATCCACCACCTCCGACGCCCTGAGCAGGGCTCCCAGCATGGTGGTATTGGTGATGGGCAGGCCGAGCTCCTCCCGGGCTATCTTGGTGGCGTCAACTACGGCCAATCGGGTCTTCACCCCCAATTCTTTTTTTATCTCTTCCGGAGAAAAACGCGTATTGGTCACCAGAACCCCTTCCGCCTTGAGGCCAGCGCTCACATTCACGAGCCGCAAAATGCTCGGGTCCAGTACCAGGACGATATCTGGTCGGAATATAGCAGCCCTTACCCTGATCCTCTCATCGCTGATTCGACAGTAGGCCACCACCGGTGCGCCCCTGCGCTCCGGGCCAAAGCTCGGAAAGGCCTGGGCATATTTTCCCTTTTTAATAGCGGCCAAGGCCACCATCTCCGCCGAGGTGACCGCCCCTTGCCCTCCCCTGCCGTGAAGACGTATCTCAATCATCCCTTCGCTCGCACCTTTTTTCACAATTTATACCAAAAAAAATAATACACTTACATAACACACTCTATCACTTTATAAGATATGCAAGAACCCATGTCAATATTTTTTTATACCTCTCTCCTCCCCTCCAGCGACCGGCTCATCGTCTTACTGTCCACATATTCTATGTCCCCCCCCGCCGGAATCCCCTGGGCGATACGGGTCACCGTTATCCCCAATAGTTTGACGACCTTGGCGAGGTAGAGGGAAGTGGCATCACCCTCGATTGTTGGATTCGTGGCGATGATAACCTCTGCCACCCCACCCTCTCTCAACCGCTCCAAGAGCTCTGTTATCTTCAACTCCTGCGGCCCTATCCCGTCCAAGGGGGCTATAGCGCCGTGGAGCACGTGATAGTGCCCTTTAAAGACCCCGGATGCCTCAATGGCCATGAGATCACTCGGCTTCTCCACCACACATAAAACGGAACGGTCCCTCTGGGGATTTCGACAGATGGGGCACATCTCTCCCTCGGCGATGTTAAAACAGATCCGGCAGAGCCCTATTCTCTCCTTGGCCCGCAGGATGCTGCGCACGAGGGCCTGGGCGTCCTCTTGAGAGGAACGGAGTATGTGGAAGGCAAGCCGAGCCGCCGTCTTCTTGCCGATACCGGGAAGTTTGGCAAGCTTATCGATCAAATCTTCAACTGCCGGTGTATACGTAGACATCTCAGATCAAACCAGGGATGGCCATGCCACCCGTCAGCTTTTTCATCTCCTCGGCCCAAATCTGCTGCGCCTTCCTGATCCCCTCATTCGCCGCCGCAATGATCAGGTCCTGGAGCATTTCTATCTCCTGCCGATCAACCACCTCCGGATCTATCTTCAAGGAGACAATCTCCTGCTTCCCATTGATCACCACCGTGACCATCCCTCCACCGGCTGTAGCCTCCACCATCTTGCCTGCCAGCTCTTCCTGGAGCTCCATCATCCTGGACTGTAGCTTTTGGGCCTGTTTCATCAAATCTCCTAACCCCTTGCTCATTTCAACACCTCCTCGTGATCACGACCCTTCTTTTACCTTGACCTCAACAACCCGCCCCTGAAAGATCTCCACGGCCTCTTGAACAACAGGGTTGTCAAGGGCTTCTTTCTTTAAGTGCCTCTCCAGATCCGTCCCCCCCTCAGGGGCAGATGACTTCGAATGCGGCTTCGCATCCTTCACAGCATGGGTGGACATGATCTTCACCTGCAACTCCCGTTTAAAATGACGCCGGACGATCTCCTCCACAGATTTCAGGGTATCACGCTCGGAGACACGGTCGAGGGCGAAAGACCCCTTGGCAAAACCGATCTCCAGACACGCATCGTCGAGGCACACGAGATGCCCCTGGATCAAAAAGGAGGCAAGAATGGGGTTCTCCCCACGTACAAAAGTGAGGAACTCCTCCCACTTCCTCAGGGCTTCCTCCGCTACCTCTCCCCCTCCTGGCTCCGGTAAGGAGTTACCTTGATCATCCGCCGGCAGCCGCCTGCTCCGCTCTGCACCCCCCTTGCCCTCATGCCCTGAAGCGCCAGGTATCTCACCTGCGCTCAATCCCTTCTGGGAGAGGGTATACTCCAATTGCTCCACGCGTGATAAGATCTCTTCCACCGGAAGTAATGATTCCAAACGGGCCATCTCCACCACGGTCATCTCCAAAACAACCTTGGGAAAAGGAGTCCGCGCCATTACCTCATCGCATCTCATAAGGATCTGAAATAACCGGTGCAGATCCTCAAAGCTTATCCCCCCTGCCTGATCCATAAGATCCCTTGCCTCATGTTCAGGCACATGAAGCACAGAACCCTGGCCCCCTCCCCCTTCGAGCTTCACCACCAAGAGGTTCCGGACGTGGTTCAGAAAATCCTTGCAGAACTGTCCCAGATCATAACCGAGGTTGTACAGCTCATCAACGAGAGAGAGGCACCCTTTGGCATCCTTCCGGAAAATGGCTGCGGAGAGGTCAAAGAGGATCTTTCGATCGGCGATCCCCAGCACGGTTAGGATATCCTCCCTCTTTACCTCTGCACCGCCATAAGAGATGGCCTGGTCGAGAAGGCTCTGGGCATC
>CAYHAB010000321.1:0-5318 GCA_964354505.1 uncultured Thermodesulfobacteriota bacterium | reverse complement strand
GGTCTGTGTGAGGACATGGCCTCGACCGAATCGGCCACCGCCATGATCCTCGCCTCCAGCATGATGGCGTCTCCCGAAAGCCCCTGGGGATATCCCGAGCCGTCGAACCGCTCGTGATGCTGCAGCACGATCTGGGCCACCGGCCACGGAAATTTGATCTCCCGTAATATATCGTACCCGACTTCGGGATGAGTTTTAACCATACTGTATTGGATCTCGGATAAATGACCGGGCTTGCTGAGAATCTCGGCAGGTATATTGATCTTGCCGATATCGTGGATGAGCCCGGCCATACGGAGGCCCTGGATCTGCTCTTCAGCAAGGCCCATCTCCTCGGCGATGGCGCAGGCAAGCCGGGTTGTCAACCGCTGATGGCCGGCAGTATAAGGGTCTTTCATCTCGACCATTGTTGCTAGGGCATTGATAGTCGAGATGAAGGTCTCCAGTAATTGCTCGTAGTTGCGCTTAATCTCCTCCTCAGCCTCCTTGCGGTCGGAGAGGTCGAAGAAAGCGCCTTGCGTGGCAATTTTTCCCTCGTATTCGATCAACTTGCCATACATCAACACCTCGAGTGCAGATCCATCCCTTCTGAGTAAGCGCGTTTCGTAATAGTCTGGGGCAGTTTCACCAGCAATTCTCATGCTGGCTATGTCTCCGATACGCTGGCGCTCGTCAGGATGTAAAAAGTCCATAATGGAGCGCCCGACTATTACATCGGATACGTCGTACCCCAGAAGGCGGACCGCTTCACGTCCCACGTATTTTATGATCCCGGCCTGATGAATAAAGAGACCCACGGGAAAGTTGTCGGCAATGGTTCTGAACTTTTCCTCCGACTCTTTCAGGGCATTTTCCGTCACCTTGCGCTCAGTGATATCGGTTAGAAAGTTGAGCGTAGCTGGGCGCCCCTGCCATTTAAAGAGAGCCGCAGAAATCTGAACCCACCTTACAACGTTACCGGCGCCCACAAGTCGAAACTCATAAAGTGAAGGGACTGGCTCGCCGTCCAACCTTTTGGTGTAACGGTCGACGACCATCGCTCTATCATCGGGGTGGATAAAGTCAATGAACGGCCTTTCGACAATCTGGTCATATGTCATACCAACAATTGAACACATTTTCGGGTTGGCATGACGGACTAAACCGTCCTGCGCTACGACAATTCCTTCTCCCGCATATTCAACTAAAGCGCGATTCCCCTCCTCGCTATCTCGCAACGCCCCCTCAGCCCGTTTTCGTTCAGTCACATCGCGAAAGCTCCAAACCCTCCCGACGCTTTGTTCACCTATCCGCTGTGGCTGTGAATAACGCTCGAAAATTCTCCCATCTTTGAATTCGATGATATCAAAACTTTCAGCGGCCGGTTGATTATATAACTCCTTTACCTTGGCAAGAAACCCCTGAGGATCCATGAGCTGATCAAGAACAAATGCCAGCGCTTGGTCGTCATCCCGCGAAGCGATGACGGATTCGGGAATGCGCCATATCTGGACAAACTTTTGGTTAAAGCTGGTGATCTTACCATGTCTATCCACCACGAGAATGCCGTCGGCAGTTGATTCCAGCGTGGCATTGAGCAGGGACAAAGCCCGTTTTATTTGATCCTCCGCCTGCTTGCGCTTGGTTATGTCGGTGATTATGCCCAATAGGGCTTGCTCTCCCCCGTACTGTATCAGTTTCGTCGCAGTTATTGCCTCAATCATTTTACCTTCTTTGGTGAGGAGTGCATGTTCGTATGAAGCCACCTCTTCGCCTCTCATGTGCCTGCTATATACTTCTTTTATGATGTCTAAAGATTCAGGCGCCATTAAGGTGTAGAAGTCGAAATCCGGGGCATAAAACTCTTCGAGGGTATAACCCATCACCTTTTCGCACTGTTTATTGGCATACATTATGCGACCCTTCGTGTTGATAAAGATCATATTGGGGGACTGTTCCGCAAGATTTCTAAACTTCTCTTCAGATTCCCGCAGCGAATCTTCAACCCGCTTGCGTTCGGTGATGTTTTCATATATAACTACAATTTGCTTCTCCTTGAGTGTAGGGCCTATCCGTGACGTGTTCACCATGCAGATCATATCAGTGCCGTCTTTTCTTCGACACGTATACTCTTCGCCGTGGGTTGGTTCCTTCTCAAGGAAAGGATAAAAGCGTTTTCCAATGTCCTCATATTCTTCTTGAGACCTGTACAGCAATCTGGTATTTTTTCCGATTAATTCTTCAGGCTTCCAGCCAAAAACAGCCTCTACGCTTTTATTTGCAAAGACGATCGTGCGCTCCCGCAGGCCAATAACCGCATGGGGGATCGCCTCTGCAATCGAAGATATTAAGGATTGAGTTTCTCGCAATTTGTCCTCAGCCTGTCTGCGCTCAGTGATGTCAATGGTAAAACCTGCAAGAAAACTGGGTTTTCCCTGCCTCATAATCGGAAATTTTGTAGTCGTATAAATCCGGCCATTAAATTCCTCTACGACCTCAATTGGTTTGCCGTCCCGTAGAATCCTCAGGTCATCTTCCACCATGTTTTTGGCAAGTTCGGACGAGAATAGCTCATCCATGGTTTTGCCCAGCAGTTCATGCACGGGTCTTCCGAGCATTTTTTCAAAGTTTTTACTTAAAAAGATTGGCCTGATTTTTTCATCTTTAAAGAATACATAAATCGGACTGTGCTCCATGAACAACATAAAAAGCTCTTCACTTTCCTCCAGCATCTTTTCCATCCGCTTGCGCTCGGTGATGTCGTGGACGATGACCAGCGCTTTTATGGAACCGCTCTTTTCGAAGGTGAATTTTGTGTTGAGAACAACCCAAAATTCACGGTTGTTTTTCCCTCTGATTTTAAATTCAACGATATTCGGGACCTCTTGACCTGCGGCAATCTTTTGCAGGCGTTCGGCAAAGACCTTTCCGCTCTCCTCGCTCAGAATATCAAAAGGATCAAGCGCAAGGAATTCTTCTTGGGTATATCCGGTATACTCGCATATAACATCATTCACCGAGATAAATTTACGGTTGTTGATGTCAATCTCAAAGATCCCTGCGGGAGCGTATTGTACGAGGAGCCGGTATTTTTCCTCGCTCTCCCGCCGCGCTTCCTCTACCCGCATGTGCTCGGTTTCCAGCGCTTCCAACTCAGCGATCCGCCGGCGCAATTGCTCTAATTTATCAGTGATTTGTTTGTTTTTTTTCTTTTCTGTCATCAAACGGACTTTCTTACACCGTATACTACATTATCGCCTTTTTGAATCGCTATTGCAACCCGTGTTTGACATTGCAATGGTTTTTAAGATAGGGCTGCTCGCCCGCAGCGCTTAATTGAATGTAAATCGTTTTTCTGTAAAGAGCCGCAGGCAGGCATCGACCGCCGCGGGGTCATACAAGATGCCCCTGTTTTTTGAGATCTCCGCGAGGGCATCCTTGATATCGTAAGCCGGACGGTAGGGTCGGTGTGAGGTCATTGCCTCGACGACATTGGCTACCATCAGGATTCTCGCCTCCGGCATGATCTCGTCGCCTGAAAGCCCCTGGGGATATCCGGAGCCATTTATCAGCTCGTGATGTTGCAGCACGATCTGGGCCACCGGCCACGGAAAATTTATCCCCTGCAGTACATCATGGCCTGCTTGGGTGTGTATTTTTACCATCTCGTATTGTATTTTCGACAACGGACCGGGCTTGTTGAGGATCTCGGCAGGCACAACGATCTTGCCGATATCGTGGAGAGACGCGGCCATACGTAAGCCCTCGATCTGCTCGTCAGGAATTCCCATCTCCTCGGCAATGGCAGAGGCCAACTGCGTCACCCGCGGTTGATGACCCGCGGTATAGTGGTCTTTCAACTCGATGGTTGACGCCAGGGCATTGACCGTCGCGATGAAGGTCTCCCGTAGTTGTTCGAACCCGTGCTTGACTTCCTCCTCCGCCTGCATGCGCTCGGTGATATTCTCCAAGCTGATAATCTGTAACCCGGTCTCAAGCTGAACCGGGATAAAGTTGATAATCTTTTTTGTTCCATCCTTGCAGTTCACGGTGTATTGCTCTGGCCTTTTCTCTCCGGCCCTCGCTTGTTTTAGGTCATCCACCCATGAGGAGATCACCATATGCCTGTATTCACGGTCGGGGTATGCCTTTCGGAACCATGTTTTCCCATCAGGGATATCTGAGAGGTTGTACCCGAATAACTCCTTGAATTTTTTGTTCAGGTAAATAAAATTCCCGTCTTTATCTATCATGATCATTCCAAAAGGTGCATTCTCTGCGAGGATGGAGAATTTATTTGTCTCAAACTTGAGCTGCTCCTCCGCCTCCTTGCGCTCGGTGATGTCAGTGCCCGAAGCGAGAATACCGGTAATGCCCCCTTGCTCATCCCTCAACAGCGTATTGTGCCATGAAATAAATCTTTCGGCGCCGCTCTTGGTCATAAGGTAGTTTTCATGATATTCCGCCTCGAGCTGGCCGGCCATCATCATGTGCTCAATAACGTTAACGTCGTCCCTTATCCTGGGGGGCATAAAGTTGTCGATCCAGCGCTTGCCGATGATCTTTTTTTGCGCATAACCGAGGATATCGCACCCCTTCCGGTTTATGAGGGTTACCTCTCCCTTGGTGTCGGTGACAAGAATAATGACCCCTGCTATGTCGAGATATCGCTTTACACTCGCTCGCTCCTCTTCCAGCTCCCTTTCTGCTCGCTTGCGATCCGTGATGTCGCGGAGATGGGAAATGAAGTATAAGGGCGAACCTTTGGCATCATGGACCAATGAACTGGAAACCTCACACGTCACCACATGACCTTTTTTATGGATATACCGCTTCTCAAACGCGCCGCTCATTATTTTTCCCTCCAGCGCATTTTTCATGAACGTGGGGCTGGTATTAATGTCTTCCGGGTGAGCGATATCGTTTACCGTCTTATGTTCGAGCTCTTTTTTCGTGTAGCCGAAGATCTCGCACATCTTGGCATTAACCCTTGCCAGATTTCCCTCAATATCTACCAAGCACACTCCTATGTTGGCGTTTTCAAAGGCAAGACGAAATCTTTCCTCGCTTTCTTGCAGTTTCTTCTCTGCTTTCTTGCGATCCGTGATGTCGCGCGCCACGCTTAAGATGGCCTTCTTTGCGCCGAACTTGATAGGACGCTCGTGGACCTCGGAGATGTGCTGCCAACCGCTTCGTGCTACGTATGTCGTCTCGAACACGCTCCAGCCTCCCTTACGGGTTTCCCTGACGTGATCGGCAATTGAGACGGCGTTGTCGGGAGTCACGATTTCGCGCAGATTTCTCCCCTCCAGGTCCTTCACAGACCATTCGAGTTTGTG
>CAYHAB010000320.1:0-3863 GCA_964354505.1 uncultured Thermodesulfobacteriota bacterium | reverse complement strand
CGCCTCCCCTCAGGTATCTCGGGCAAAGATATCAAGGAAATTATCGATTGCCTCGACGCGGTACCTCTCTTCGATGAGGGGATGCTCCAATTCTTCCGTTGGACCTCCAACTACTATATTGCCCCCCTGGGACAGGTAATCAAGACAGCCCTTCCTCCGGGGATCAACTGGGAGAGCTATTACCATGTATCCCTGACACAAGATGGGAAAAAGGCGGCCCTCGATCGTTCCCCACAGGGCTCTCCCTCTATCGAAATCTTACAGGCCATAGATCTGCACAAAGGAAGCCCTTTGAAAAGGCTCCTGAAAGATCACCCCTATCGCTCCTCATTCTTCTCCCTGCAGAAAAAGGGGTTGATCTGTCTGGAAGCGAGGATAAGACCGGGGAGGACCAAGGCCAAAAAGGCGGTCTTTGTGGAAACTCTCCCCTCTCCACCCACTGGCGAGACCCTCACACCCAAAGCACAGGCGATCATAGAGTTTCTCGAAGAAAAAGGCGCGGTTGCGCTCGGGGAGCTCCGAAAGCGGTTTCGAAATTCCTCCGCGATTCTCAAGGGGCTCATAGAAAAGGGTATGATAGGGGCGCGCGAGGAAGAGGTCTACCGCGAACCGGCGACGACGACGGTGGAAAGAGAGGAGGGCCCCTTCTCCCTGAGCACAGAGCAGCAAGCGGCCTTGGAGCAGATAGAAAAGGCCCTTAAAGACAATACCTTTCGCCCCTTCCTCCTCCACGGTGTAACCGGGAGTGGAAAGACGGAGGTCTACATCAGGGCGGTGCAGGAAACCCTCGCATTGGGCAAGAGGGCCTTGATCCTCGTCCCCGAGATCTCCCTTACCCCTCAATTAATAGGGCGCTTTCAGAGGAGGCTGACCGTGGAGATGGCCCTGCTGCACAGCGGCCTTTCCGCCGGGGAGCGATACGACCAATGGAGGAAGGTCGCGAGAGGGGAAGTCCAGGTGGTCATCGGTGCCCGTTCCGCCATCTTCGCCCCCTGTCCGGCCCTCGGCTTGATCATCGTAGATGAGGAACACGACACCTCCTACAAACAGGAAGATGGGGTGAGATACAACGCCCGGGATCTGGCAATAGTTCGGGCCCAGCAATCGGGAGCGGTGGTGGTCCTCGGGTCCGCTACTCCTTCCCTCGAATCATTTCATAACGCCCGGCAGGGAAAATTTCACCCCCTCCACCTGTCCAAGAGGGTGGGAGGAGGGATCTTACCCACGGTAGAGGTCGTTGATCTCAAGGGTGTCAAACACGCCCTTCTCTCCCCTCCCCTTAAGGAAGCCTTGGCTAAAAATCTGGAGGGTGGAGGTCAATCGCTCCTCTTTTTAAACCGCAGGGGCTTCTCCCACTCGGCCATCTGCGCGGATTGTGGTGCCGCATTCAAATGTCGCCACTGCAGTGTCACCCTCACCTTCCACGCCCGCCAAAACATCCTCCTCTGTCACTACTGCGGCTACCACCTCCCCGCTTTTCAGATATGTCCCCACTGCAGGGGGGGGAAGATCCAATTGCTCGGCATCGGCACAGAAAAGGTGGAAGGAGAGGTGAAGCAGCTATTCCCTCAGGCCCGGGTTGCGCGCATGGATAGCGATGTCATGACCCGGCGTGGCGCTCATGGAAGGCTGTTGCAGACCTTGGAGCGAGGAGAGATAGACATCCTTGTGGGAACCCAGATGATCGTTAAGGGGCACGACTTCCCCCGGATCACGTTGGTAGGAATTATTGCAGCCGATGTCACCATAAACCTCCCTGAACTTCGGGCAGCGGAGAGGGGCTTTCAACTCCTGAGCCAAGCAGCGGGGAGGGCGGGCAGGGGGAGACACCCAGGAAGGGTCATCATCCAGACATTCCTCCCTGAATACTACGTCATCCAAAGGACCAAGGACCATGACTTCTTGGGTTTCTATCAAGAAGAGATGGCCTTTCGCAAGACCCTGCGTTACCCACCTTTTGCCCGCATGGTCAACATACGGGTCTCATCCAGAAACCCCCGCGACGCAGAAAGAGGAATACAGCAATTGGCGAAACAAGGCGAGGCATTGCTGAAGACCCTTCGAAGTGAGGTTGAGATACTAGGGCCAAGCCCTGCCCCCCTGTATCAGGTCAAGGGGAGATACCGCTGGCAGCTCCTCCTCAAGGGAGAGAGGGTATCCGCTCTGCAACGCCTCAGCCGCGCCTTGCTAAAAGAGGAAAGAACCCTCAAGGGGGTAAGGGTGGAGGTGGACGTTGATCCCCTCTCCATGCTCTAACAGGGCAACCTCTATCCCGGAGGATCGCCTTGCGCTCAAGGCCTCCCCCCAAAAGAAGCAATATTGACTTTCCGTTCATCATCCTTTAGATTTTCTATATCACAATTGTGGGATACTACCTGCAAGGCTCTGCTCGTTTGAGCCTCCTGCGCCAACCAGGCATCTGAGACAAGGGGAAGCCCTCTTATCGACATGAAAGAACAAGCCGCAGAGAACAACGATTTGACCAGGCTCGCTGATGCCCTCATCTTTCTTTGCTCGCAGAAAAGAACCGGCAAGCTGCTCATCCGTGAGCAAGGGAGGGAAGGAGAGTTGTTTCTCTCTGACGGGCAGATTACACACGCCCGCCTTGACCAATGCGTAGGCCTCCAGGCCCTCTTCTTTATACTCTCGTGGGAGAGCGGAACGTATACCTTTGCCCCGAAACAAACCGCCGATCAAAGGACCATCGAGATGGAGACCGGTCGAATTTTATCGCTGCTTGCGAAACGGATGCGTGCATGGAGGGCGATGAACAAGGCCAACCCCTTAAACCTCAACGAAATCCTCTGTTTGCTCCCTCAGGCCAGCGGCACGATAAGGCTGAAAAAGGAAGAATGGGATATCTTGGCCAGAATAGACGGCAGGAGGACGTTAAAGGAGGTCTCTGATGAGATGTGTATGGCTCCCCTTGATCTGGTCAAGGCAATTCAGCGATTTCGGGAGGCAGGTCTCGTTGGAGAGGGGTCTCGTTACCCAGGGGCTGCCTCCGTTGTCTTTGGGAGGGATTTTTTAGACGCCCTGGAAAAGGAGCTGAGTCTGGAAGTGGGAGCGGTAGCCGCCATACTCATAGAAGATGCCTTAAAAGATGTAGAGGAGGCAACCGAATCTCTCGAGGAAGACAAGATGGAAATCTTTTTGCAACGATTATCCGGCGCAATACCCTCGGAAGAAAACAGGTTGCGCTTTCTCCAGGCTGCCCGGATCTTGGCCTTTGAATTCTCCGGCAATGAAAAGCCGCCGCGGCAAGAGAAAGATCAAGAAGGGAAAAAGAAATAAGAGGCATGAGAAAAAAGATAACGATCAGTTTAGTCATTGTCTACAAGCAACGGCGTAAACATAATAAGAGGCTGGAGGAGTGAAAAAGTCCTGCTCACTTCTCGTAGTCCTCTTCCTCCTCCTCATGGTCCCGGGGAAACCCCACGCAAAGGGGGCGCATCCCTATCAGCCTCCCGGGGATAAAGAGGGGATAGACCCCTCGGCAAATACCGTCATCGGCGCCTCCCAGGACTATGTCATAACAAAAGATGATACCCTCCTGGACATCGCCAGAAATTTCGATCTGGGATATAATGAGTTAGCGCTTGCGTATCCCGACATCGACCCATGGTTTCCACCTGTAGGAAAAAAGATAACTATCCCTACTGCGTGGGTGCTTCCGCTTGTCAATAAAAAGGGGATCGTCATCAATGTACCTGAACTGAGGCTCTACCTCTTCTTCAAGGATATCCATATGGTGAAGACCTACCCCATCGGCATCGGAGTCCTCGATTCTCCCACCCCCTCCGGGAAGTTTACGATAATCGAAAAGACCAAGAACCCTACGTGGAACATCCCTCTGTCTCTGC
>CAYHAB010000319.1:0-3256 GCA_964354505.1 uncultured Thermodesulfobacteriota bacterium | reverse complement strand
CCGAGCGCGTCCAGCGTCTGCGGGCGCTTCTCGGCCAACTCCGCCAGCGTCTTGTCGTGACAAATGACATACGGCGGCAACTTCGCTTCTCCCGCCAAACGCGCTCGCAACGCCTTGAGGGCCGCAAACGCCGCCGGTATCGTCTCCGATTTTAAGACATTCGGCATGGTAAAGCTCTCTTATCTCCCTATCACCTTATCGGCATTGATTAGTCGGCGGACCGATGAACTGGCCAAGGCCTATATGTCCCGGGATCTGGAACGATATATGAGTTTGATATCAAAAGGTTACCACCGTTATCCTGAGGGCTGGCACCGACTGCGCAGGGTCATCAATAATGACTTCAAGTCCCGCAACAATATCGTGCTGCGCTTCACTGTCAACCAGGTCTTCGAGCTGGAAGGGGCGATCATGGCCGATATCCGCTGGACGCTTACCTACGCCGGACTCGCCAAGCCCGAGGAGGGGTACGTGGAGATACAATTCGACCCAGTCGATCACTTGAAGATCCTGGTCCAGGAGAAAGACCGCTACTTCGGCACGGCATCCCCGTAACGTCTCATAATAAGAGCCGATGGAAGAACGGTAGATGCTCGATCTGTGTTGAATTCTCTCTTTCGGCTTACGGGGCGGAGTTTTGCAATCTGAGAGTCTCATAAAGTCACATCCGTATATGCAGAGTCAGGGTATGGGCAAACCAGCCCGCACAGATGAGGGGAACGACACTCCTTTTTGAACCTTTTTCGCGATCAGGGGACTTACTCAACAGGGATGCATACGCGATCATCCGAAGACGGAAGGCTTTTGGAGCTCATAGCAGTCGGGGATCACCGGGCCTTCCGTGAGCTCTATGACAGGTATTATAAGAGGATATACCTCTACTCCTATCGCCTGCTCGGCGAGGGGGAGGGGGCCAAGGAGGTGGCAAACGAGGTCATGATGGAGGTCTGGAAAGGGGCCAAACAATTCAGGGGAGAATCTAAGCCGTCTACCTGGGTCTACGGCATCGCCGTCAATAAAATCCGTAAGGAGATCAAAAGGAGACCCCCGGCTCACGGCGATTCGGAGGCCCTGGGAAAAGAAGCCGACAAAAAAACAATGCAGGATGATGTGACCTATCACGCTGAGCTGAAGGAGCGGATGAGAATGGCCATTAATAGGTTGAGCCGGGAACACCGGGAGGTGCTCGACCTGACGTATTATCAGGGGCTCTCCATCAAGGAGATAGCCAAAATTATGGGCTGTCCCCTCAATACGGTGAAGACCAGGATGTTTTACGCCCGCAAGAGACTGGGAGGGATTTTGGAGGCAATGGGTATAGGAGGTGAGGCATGAAACAAAAAAAAGATATGAGCGGCCTCTGCCCTAAGGGAGTGGATCTGCTCCTTCCCTGGTATCTCAACGAAACCATGGAAAATGCTGAGAAGGATGAGGTCAAGAGACACCTCCTTATCTGCCCCACCTGCCGGCAGGAGCTTGAACAGATCAAGAGGGAACAGGGGCTCTATCAATCAGCAGCAGAAGAAATTACCATCCCCCAGACCTTCTCCCAAGTGATGACAGAGATTGAGAAGAGGGAAGAGAGAAGGATATGGCAGCGGATCGCCTTGCTCATCCCGAAACCGCAACCTGCCCTGGCGGCGGCGCTGATCGGTATTCAGCTTCTCGTCATCATCGGCCTCGTAGCCCTCCTCGCCCTCAACCCCTGGGGTGCAGGTGAGCGGTTCTACCGCACCCTTTCGGGCCCGATCTCCGTCGAAGAAAAAGGCCCGCACCTTGCAATCATCTTTCAGGATGGGGTTCAGGAAAAGATCGTGAGGGAGGCCATCCTTGCTATAAACGGGACCATCGTCAACGGCCCCACCCCCATGGGGATCTACACGGTGGAGTTGAGATCTGAGATGAGCCCTGTGGAGCTACAGCGCGTCATCTCCTCTTTGCGCGAGAAGAAGGATACCATCAGGTTTGTGGAGAGAGAGGGGGGGTAGAATGCCCGCATGCCGTCTGGCGGCCGTTTCCACTCTGTGTGCTATCACCATGTGCCTGGTCTCCCTTGGGTCTGCGCAAGTCTCTACGACGAGCCACCCGGAAAAAAGCCCCGGCTGGATCATCCGTGAAATTACCCCTCCTGCAAAGACGATTGCCAGGGGGCAGGAGGTTATCTTCGACATCCAGCTGACAAACCTGACAAGATCATCCTACCAAGGCGTCGAGGTATCCCTCACCCCTGCTGTCTCGGGGCGCAGGGGGTGGTTTTTAATCAAGCCGTTCCGCACGCACAATTGCCAACCCCAACAGGGCTTCACGGCGCGGGTCGGCATCACCGCCACCCAACAAGCCCCCCTGGGCATGCACACCTTCTACACCACTATCAAAGCGCCGGGATATCAACCATGCATCATCAAAGACGGCCCTAAACTGCAGGTCACCAAGGCAAAAAAAGAGGAGATAGTATCGAAATCAGTAGCCCCCAGGGAGGTCTTGATCACGGTACGGGCAAAAAAGGAGGCATTACAGTCTCTCCTCGATCAATTAAGGCGCTCCTATCGCCTGGAGGTAGCAGAGGTCACCGAGCTGACCTCGTTAGGAAAGGCCCTTATCCGCCTGCGGATACCTGATGGTCGCACCGTAGAGGAGGTCATGGAGGCCCTCTCTCATGACCCATATAAGATTCTTCCCCAGCCCAACTACCTCTACCACACCGCCGGGACAAAGGCCGATCCTCTCAGGGATCTCCAGTACGCCTTTAATGCCCTCAATGCCGATAGATTGCCAGCCGGGATAGATGGTAAAGGCGTCACGGTAGCCTTAATAGATACCGGTGTGGACTATCTCCATCAGGATCTCAAAGGGAATGTTATCGAAAAAAAGGACATCGTCGGTAGTGGCTCCTTTTGCCGCGACCTGCACGGCACCGCCCTGGCCGGTATCATCGCCGCCCGCTGTGGAAACGGGATAGGTATCTGCGGCCTGGCCCCTGGCGCGGATATCGTAGCCATCAAGGCATGCCGCCCCATAACGGAAGATAAAGTTGCAGCCATGACCACCTCATTTTGGCTCTCCCCGGGGCTGGATTACGCCATCCTGCACAAGGTCAGGGTGATTAATCTCAGTTTAGGAGGGCCCAAAGACCCCCTCATAAAAGAGCTGGTCCAGGAGGCCTTTTCCCGAGGTATCGTGATCGTAGCGGCCGCAGGCGACAAGGGCCTCACCAGCTACCTCCCCTACCCTGCAGCGCTGCCTGAGGTGATTGCCG
>CAYHAB010000318.1:0-5236 GCA_964354505.1 uncultured Thermodesulfobacteriota bacterium | reverse complement strand
TGGCCGGCCGGATGAAGAGGCCGCGGATGCACCCCTTGCGATAAGAGACTGTATCGCAATTATATTTTAGTTAGTACTCAATAATTCCTTCTCCCCTTTAATAAGGGGAGAAGGTGCAGGATGAGGGATAACAATAAAAACAATAATTTAAACGCTTTTTAGTTGAGCCCCTCACCCCTACCCTCGCCCCACACCAGTGGGGAGAAGGGATATTGAGTGCTAAAACATAATTGCGACACAGTCTCTTATCGCAAGGGGTGCATCCGCGGCCTCTTCATCCGGCCGGCCAACTCCCAGAGGGGCCCCCTCATCCCAAACTTGCGGATCCCCTCCATGAGCAGAGGCGAGATGTTTATCTCCAACCCGGGGACGATCCACCCCCGGCGCCCCATAGCCGCCTCGGTGACGAGCTCGATGAGCCGCTCGTGGCCGATCAGCGGCGAGATATAGAACCTCGGCTCCAGGAGGACATCATCCCTCGTGATCACACCCTCCTGCCCGGCGATCTCCTGTAAGGGGGTGTCGGGGTAGATCCTGATTCCCACCATGACGATCACCGCCGTGGGGGAGAGGCGATCCATGAGTTCAAAGGTCTCCCGCAGGGTCCCCTCATCCTCCCCCGGACCCCCGAGAAGGAGATACAGGGCAAAGTTCACATGCGCCTCCCGGCAGTGCCGGGAGGCGCGCCTGATATCGTCCACCCCAAAACCCTTGCCGTAACTCCTTAATATCTTTGACGATCCCGAATCGATTCCCAGCTCCACCCCCTCGCATCCCGCCTCGGCCATCAATGCAGTGATCTCGGAGGTCAGAAACAGGGGATTGACAAAGGCGGTCCATCTCAGCGTTACCCCCTGGGCGATCATCTCGCGGCAGAGCGCCTCCGTATAGTCCGGGGGATAGTTGAAGATGTCATCGACGAAGTAGATATAGTCCGCCCCTTGCTCCGCCTGAAGGTCCTGCAACTCCCTCACCACTTCACGCACTGCCCTCACCCGCACCCTGTTCCCCTCCAGGAGGGGATAGGTGCAGTAGATGCAGTTGAAGGGGCACCCTCTCTTGGCCTGGAGGTTGGCCATCCCCCCCTCTTTCAAATATCCGGCGTTATCCAAAATGCCTCTGTCGGGAGCCCCGAATAACTCCAGGGGACGGGGGGGCAAGAACTCATCCCTTCCCCTGGTCAGGACCCCGGGGATACCGTGGGGGACAGCGCCCTTTTCCAAACACTCCACGATCCTCACCACGGCCTCTTCGCCCTCCCCTACAACCCCGAAATCGGCATCCACGCGCTGCATCAGGGGGAGGGGGGCCAGGGAAAAACCGGAGCCGCCGATGACAAGGGGGGCTAAGGTGCGGCGGCGCACTGTCGCCACGGTCTCCTCCAACTCAGGCAGGTAGGAGATGGAGGCAGGATAGGTGAGATTGTCCAGATTCCTCAAGGATATGCCGATGACATCGGGAGGGAAATCCTCCAGGACCTGCAGGACGTCCCCCTTAAGGTCTGAAGAAAAGCAGAGGTCAATGGCCCTGACGTCATGACCCGCTGCCTGGAGGGCCCCGGCGATATAGGCGAGGCCCAAGGGGGCGACAGGATAGGGCATCCGCTCTCTGTTGGCCGAGATCAACAGAATCTGCACCTTTCAAGAAAACCATAAAAGCGGCGTTTAGTCAAGAAAGGCCGCCTTCAGACCATCGGCGCCGTCAGAGAGGAATGGGGCCCTCACACCCCCCCCTCTGCCTGCCTCCCCTGAAGGGTCTCTGGGAGGGCCTCTCAGTGCCCTGCTTGGGGCCTCGGTGCAAAACCGAGGCCCTTGCCCAGGTTAGTTTTTTTTGTAGACAACGATAAAAAAAAGGATATACTAGAGCGCAAAAATTCCCGTTGATCGACAATTGGCAATTCAAGCCAATAAAGAAGCCAAGAAAGGAGAAAGAAAGATGGGTATGGATATCCACATAGGTGAGATGCTTGCGAGGAATGCCCGTATGTACCCCAATGAGACCGCACTCGTCGAACGTAACCCGGAGGAAAATAAACGGACGGAAATCACATGGAAACAATTTGATGAGGCGGCAAACCGCTTTGCCAATGTCTTGATAAAAAAGGGAATAAAAAAGGGGGATAAGGTCATCCACCTTATGACGAATTCTATCGATTGGTTGATAGTCTACTTTGGCATTATTCGAACCGGGGCGTGGGTCGTCCCCTTGAACTTCCGCTTTACGGGCGATGATATAAAATACTGCGCGGAGGTAGCCGAACCTCGCGCGATGATCTTCGGGGAAGAGTTTACCGATCGGATCGATGCCATAAAGGACGCAATGCCCACGATAGAACACTACGTCTTCGTGGGAAAAGACGTACCGTCTTATAGCGAGCCCTTTGAAAAAGTTCTCAAGGCCTCGTCATCCAATCCGCCTGGAGTCGAGCTTACGTATGCCGACCCCTGCGGTTTATACTTTACGTCAGGCACCACGGGCAAACCTAAACCAATCCTCCTCAACCACAAGAACATGTTCTGCGCCTGCTTAACGGAGAATTACAACCACAAGCTCATGAAGCAGGATACTTTTATCCTGATCCCCCCCCTCTACCACACGGGGGCTAAGATGCACTGGTTCGGGAGTTTCGTCGTCGCGGGACGCGGCGTCATTTTAAAAGGTGCAACCCCTGAGTATATATTAGATGCCGTCAGCGAAGAAAAAGCGACTGTCGTTTTTCTCCTCGTCCCGTGGGCCCAGGATATACTCCTCAAGTTCGACAGCGGAGAGTTGAAACCAAAAAACTACAATCTCAGCCAATGGAGGCTCATGCACATAGGGGCCCAGCCTGTCCCCCCCTCACTCATAAAACATTGGAAAGAGTACTTTCCGAACATGGACTATGACACCAATTATGGCCTCAGTGAATCCACAGGGCCGGGATGCGTCCATCTCGGCATGGGGAATGAGCATAAGATCGGCGCCATTGGCATCCCCAGCTATAACTGGGAAACTCAGATAATAGATCCGGATGGCAAGCCTGTTCCCCAAGGCGGGGTTGGAGAACTGACCGTTCGCGGTGATGGGGTCATGATTGAGTACTACAAGAACCCCGAGGCAACCGCGAATACCTTGGTAAACGGATGGCTCCGTACAGGGGATATGGCCCGTATGGACGATGATGGGTTCATCTTTCTGGTTGACAGAAAAAAAGATATCATCATCTGCGGCGGAGAGAATGTCTTCCCCGTCGAGGTAGAGGACTTTTTGCATACCAACAAGAAGATAAAAGATGTCGCAGCAATCGGATACCCTGATGAACGATTAGGCGAGCTCGTGACGGTCGTCATCGAGGTGGTGCCGGGTCAGACCATGACAGAGGAAGAAGTCCTCCAGTTCTGCGAAGGGCTGCCCAGGTACAAGAGGCCGAGGAAGATCTTTTTCGGAGAAGTCCCGCGCAATCCGACAGGCAAGATAGAAAAGCCGAAGCTGAGAAAGCAATACATCGGCATCGAAGGGGCGTTCAAGGCCTGACACAAGGGAAAAACACCATAGAAAAACTCGGCACTGTAACATAAGGAACGCGCCGCCAGAGGAAGTGGAAAAAATGATATGATGAAATAGCACTGTGAAAAGGGCCCACCGGAAAGTGGGCCTTTTTTTCATTGAGGCAATACCCCATGGCAGCCCTGTTAGCCACAAACCATGAACAGTGTAAATACAAACCCCCTCTCCCCCCCGATATGGGGAGAGGGAAATATTTGAATTACGACAAAGTCTCACTTGGGGAAAAATTATAAGGGATTATTCTTCTCGGTCACGATGCAGGAAATCAAGGACATATTAATCAAGGGGGCCGAGGAGATCGGGGTAACGTTGACCGGGCGGGCGGTGGAGAGCTACCTCTATTATATAGAGGAGCTAAAGAAATGGAATAGACAGGTTAATCTCACCGCCTTAACAGGGGATCTGGAGATAGGGGTGAAGCACTTTGTGGACTCCCTCACTGCCGCCCCTTACCTGCGGGGGGCAAAGAGGGTCTTGGATATCGGGTCGGGGGCCGGGTTTCCCGGATTGCCCTTGAAGATCTTATCTCCGTCCATCGCGTTGCTGCTGTTGGAATCCTCTCAAAAAAAAGTCTTCTTTCTGCGCCATATTGTCAGGGAGCTGAAGTTGGAAGGGGTTGAGATCGTCCACGGCCGTGCGCAAGACAGAGAGATCATAGAGAGATACGCCGGGAGTTTTGATCTGGTCCTCTCCCGTGCCCTGGCGGACCTGCCGACCTCTGTGCAAATGGCCCTTCCCTATACCAAAAAGGGAGGGCGCATCCTGGGCATGAGAGGCAAGAAGGGCGAAGAAGAACAACGGGGAACGGCGTGGGAGCAATGGGGCCTGCACTTGATCGAGATGAAAAAGCTGACCCTCCCCTTCGTGGAGGAGATCAGGTTTCTCTTGCTCTTTCAACTCTGCGAGACATAATTTCAGCAAGTCTCGACTGCGCTCTGCAACCAAGCTGTACCGAAATTACCCCTTTCAAAAGGGGTGCCTTTGTGATAAGTACAGGGGAAGGCTGCCTGGTTAAATCAAACAATGGGGAAGGTCATCAGCATCGCCAATCAGAAAGGAGGGGTGGGGAAGACGACCACCGCAGTGAATCTCTCCGCTTCATTGGCCATGACCGAGATAAAAACCCTCTTAGTAGATGCCGATCCCCAGGGGAATTCCTCCAGCGGCGTCGGATATACCAAGGATAACATACAGAAAAACCTCTATCACGCCATGATAGGCGAGACAAGCATCAAAGAGGTCATCAAAGATACCGAGATCCCTCATCTGAAGATAGTCACTTCCAACACAGATCTGATCGGGGCGGAGATCGAATTGATCAACGAGATCGCCAGGGAGAAAAAATTGAAGGGGATCTTGGAAGAGGTGATACCAGAATACGACTTTATCTTTATCGACTGCCCGCCCTCCCTGGGACTCCTCACGGTCAATTCTTTGACCGCTGCTCACTCCGTACTCATCCCCCTGCAATGTGAATACTATGCCATGGAGGGATTGACGCAACTGTTAAAAACTATCAGGCTCGTCAAGGAAAATCTTAATCCGGATCTCCAGATTGAGGGGATCTTGTTGACCATGTACGATCCGAGAAACAATCTCTCCCAGCAGGTTGCCGATGAGGTACGATCCCATTTCAAAGGAAGGGTCTTCTCTACCATCATCCCGAGAAATGTCAAGTTGAGTGAGGCGC
>CAYHAB010000317.1:0-5199 GCA_964354505.1 uncultured Thermodesulfobacteriota bacterium | reverse complement strand
CGTCTGGTCCAGGAGGTCCTGCCCGGGATGCGGATCAAGGCCTCCAGTGTGTGCAGGATCAACTCCGTCCATCGCGCCAAGCAGTACGAGGAGATGGGGGTGGCGGAGATCATCATCGACGAGAACATAAACCGTGACTTTGATACCCTGGCAGCCATCCGGGAGGCGGTGGACTGTGAGGTGGAGATCATCGCGAACCCTTGCTGTCTGCACGACTGCCCCCACCAACCCGAGCACGTGGCCCACGACGGCCATGCCTCCCAAACCCACAGCATGGATAATTACTGTTACCTCCAGTACCCTTATTACAACTGCACCTTAAAGAAGTTCACCAACCCCGTGGAGATCATCAAGGGCCGGTGGATACGGCCGGAAGACCTCTGGGCCTATGAGGAGATCGGCTATACAAAATTCAAGGTAGTGGAGCGATTTAAAAAGACGGCGGTGTTGCTGGAGACGGTCAACGCCTACCAGAACAGGAGCCATGAAGGCAACCTGATCGATATCCTCACCCTCACCAACCCCGACGTATACATCAAGCCTAACGTAGAGTATTTTAACAAACCCGAGCATATCAACGTCCCCATGATCATCCAGGTGGGAGGATTGATGGATTTTGCCCTTCGTGATTTCATCTATATAGACAACAAAAAGTTCGATGGATTCATAGAATTCTTCAAGAAGAACGGCTCCTGCCGCAACCGCGACTGTGACAGGTGCGGTTTCTGCCAGAGGACCTTTGAAAAGGTGGGAAGCTTCGACCGGAACGAGGCAGAAAAACACCGCAAGGGGTTTGAGTCCTTCATCGAGGCGATGCTCAACGGCGATGTCTTTGCGGAGAATTGATATGAACTATTCCATCGCAACCAATTGGGATCACGCTTTGCTGGAGAGGTTACAGGGGACGTCAGTGACGAGCCTGTACGGTCAGATATGGGGGGACCCCTTAGGGGGCGGCAGGATGGCCCTCTTTATCCCCAAGCAGGGCAAAGAAGCGGCGGCTGCATTCATCGCCGCGGCACGAAAGAAGGGCTTGGGGTTTAACTATCTCATGAATGCCACGTGTCTCGACAATGCGGAGTTCACCAAAGAAGGTTACAAAAAGATCGTAGAGCATCTTGAGTGGATTGCTTCCACTGGAGCTGATATGGTGACTGTGGCCCTTCCCTTCCTCCTCCAGATGGTGAAAAGCCGCTTCCCCCATCTGGCGGTCTGCGTCTCCTCCTTTGCCAGGGCACAGAACGTGCATCTGGCTCGCTCGTGGGAGGCGCTGGGCGCTGATAAGATCATACTCCCTGAGAACATCGCCCGTGATTTTTCTACCCTGCAACTCATACGAGATTCGGTAGAATGCGACTTGGAGCTCATCGCTAATCACTGCTGTCTCTTCTATTGTCCCTTTGATCTGCATCACCGCAACATGGTATCCCACGGCTCGCAGGAAGGACATCCCTGCGGTGGTTTTGCACCCGATTACTGCAAGCTGGCATGCCAGCAGATGAAGTTGTTGCGGCCAGAAGAATTTATCAAGTCTCGCTGGATCAGACCGGAGGACGTTGGTTCATATGAAGAGGTGGGGATCGATTGTCTCAAATTGGTCGAGCGGTTCAGGGGAACCGAGAGCCTCCTGCGCATCGTGGATGCGTATGAGCGCAGGAACTACCATGGCAACCTTGCCGAGCTCTTGTCCCTCCCACAGGAAGGGGTTTACACTGCGCCAAACCTTGATATAATACAGCGTCCCGACCTCATCGATACGGATAAGATGGATGAGATCATGGCGGTCTTGCGAGAGCCCTTTACCGGCACGCTCTCCATCGATAACACGAAGCTCAACGGATTTGTCGACCATTTTAAAAAGGTCGACTGCTTGCGCATCGATTGTGACCGGTGCGGCTACTGCCGCCGGGTGGCCTCCCAGGTTATTGTCATTGATGAGGGGTGGCGGCAGGAGATGATCTCCAGGTTTGAGAGGGCTATCGAGACCTTGAATAGTGGGGAGTTAGCAGCTGTTGCCAGTTGAACCGATAACATTAAGTCAACTATCCCGCCTTTGGCGGGATAGTACTTTATAGTTTGTTTCGCCTGAAGGTGAGGTTTTTTCTCCCAGCATGGAACAATAAAAAAGGAGGTATCCATTATGAAGGCATTGAGAAGGTATGGAGTACTAACCATTGCATTCGCCCTCTGTCTGGTCCTCGCATGGCCGTTGCTTGGCCATCCGGCACAAAAGGCCCCCTACAAGATCGGGGTCAACCTAGAGCTGACCGGACCGTGGGCGGAGGTGACGAAGACCTTGAAGATGGCCATGGCCATGGAGGTGGAGCGGATCAATGCCCAGGGCGGGGTGAACGGCCGCCCCCTGGAGCTGATCATTGAAGACAACGGCTTTGATCTGGGCAGGGCAGCTGCCAATATGACCAACTTCGCCCGTAATAAGGAGATCCTGGCGGTGGTGGGCCCCTTTGAAGACAACTTGCAGGCCACCACCAGGGCCATTGCCGAACGGGAGGGTATCACCAATATCATAGTCTGCCCCTCCAACCCCATGGTGCGTGGCTTAAAGCAGCGGTGGTCCTTTAATATCTCTCACAGCGATATCGTCGTCTCCCAAAGGTTGGTGGATCTGTGTTTAGCGCGCGGGTATAAGAAGGTCTTGGTCTTCGCGGGCAATTGGCCCCTGGCCCAGAGCCTGGCCGAAGGCTTCAAGCACATGGGGGAAGAAAAGGGAATTAAGGTCATCATCTCCCGAGAAACCCACAAGCCCACCGACATCGACATGACCCCCCAGCTCATCAAGCTCAAACCCGTCATCGAGAAAGAAAAGGTGGATGCCTTTTATGCATGCACGGGCGGTCCTCCGGGACCCATCATCTCCAAGAATCTGCGGACCTTGGGGATCAAGATACCGATTATCGGGACCCATGCCTTCGGATTTGGCTTTATCATCGCGTTGGGGGGGGAGGCAATGGAGGGGGTGGAATTCGGCACCGGCAAGCCCGTAGTCTCCGATCAATTGGATAAGAACGACTCGGTACGCCCCGTCATCATCGCCTTTGACAAGCGGATGAAGGACCGCTACAAGGTAGGGGCGGATCAGATTGCCGGCCATGGCTATGATATCGTAGGGCTCCTCTCCGACGCCATCAAGCGGTGTCAGGGGGAGGCCACCAGGGCCAAGCTCAGGGATGCCCTGGAGGGGACCAAAGGATTTAAGGGGTGCACAGGGGTCTACAACTATACCCCCACGGACCACGACGGCCTGACAAAGAAGGATCTGGTCTTTGTCAGGATCCAGGGGAAAAAGTTCGTGCGAATCAAATTCCCCGGCGTTGAATAGGGGTTGAAGGCACGAGGGAATATCCGGTAAGATTGCAAGGGGTGGGTTGCCCATCATCGGCCCCACCCCTTTTTCTATGAGGGAGATTCTATGGATACGTGGGGCCTCATACCCCCCTTGTTCTTCTCAGGCATCACCATGGGGGCCGTCTACGCCCTGGTGGCTTTAGGATTTGTCACCATCTACCGGGCCTCGCAGATCATCAACTTCGCCCAAGGTGAGTTTGTCATGCTGGGAGGGGTGGTTACCTTTTTCCTCCTCACAGGGGTGGGGCTCCCCTATCCCCTCGCAGCCCTGCTGGCCTGCCTGCTGGTCGTCATCATCGGCCTCCTCGTGCAGTTGCTGGTCGTCTATCCCCTGCGCAAGGTCTCCCCTATCATCCCCCTCATGGCCACCCTAGGGGCATCCATCTTTCTTTCCAACACGAGCGCCTTGATCTTCGGGACGCTGCCCAAGGTGCTCCCCCCCTTCTCCGGGGAACGTCCATTGGCGATTGCAGGGATCCCCGTTCATCCTCAGGGTCTCTGGATACTCGGTGCAACCTTCTTGCTGCTCGTCACCCTCTATATCCTCTCCCACCGGATGCAGGCGGGGAAGGCCATGGAGGCGAGTTCTACCGATCCCCTGGGGGCCGACCTCGTGGGGATATCAAGAAACCTCATGGTCCTGGTGGCCTTCGGGGTGAGCGCAGGAGTAGGGGCCATAGCCGGGATCATCATCACACCCCTCTTCTATACCAGCTACAACTCCGGTACCCTGATAGGGCTCAAGGGGTTTGTTGCTGCCGTCCTCGGGGGATGGGGAAAGAACAGCGGTGCGGTCCTCGGGGGATTCGTCCTGGGGGTCGTTGAATCTATGAGTGTGGCCTTCATTCCCTCGGGATATAAAGACGCGGTGGCCTTTGTGGTTTTGTTGGCCATCCTCTATATCAGGCCCAAGGGTATTTTGGGATCACCCTATATCGATAGTCGACGATGGTAGAAAGGATTAAAAGGGAATTCAGAAAGAGGGACCTCTGCTATGTGGGGGTGATCCTCCTGCTCCCCCTGTGGCCCGATTCGCACCTTCATTACCTCATGGTCCTGGCGGGGATCTATGCCATCCTGGCCCTGGGGTTGAGCCTCTTTCTGGGATACGCCGGGCAGATCTCCCTGGGACATGCCGCCTTCTTCGGGATCGGGGCCTATACCACCGCCATACTCACCACCCTATACGGGATACCTCCCTTTGGGGCCTTCTGGGCCTCGGCTGCCGCAGCGGCCTTCATCGCCTACCTCATCGGCTGGCCCATCCTCAAATTAAAAGGGTACTTCCTGGCCTTGGCCACCCTGGGGTTCGGCGAGATCTTTCAGGTAATCGTCAGGGAAGCCCGGGCCCTCACCGGCGGGGTCATCGGGATCTTCGGGATCCCCTGGTTCTCAATAGCGGGGTTCGCCTTCGATACCTATCTAAGGCAATACTACCTGGTCTGGGGGGTCCTGCTGGGGTTGTTCCTCTTTGCGAAAAACTTGGTGCGATCCAAGGTGGGCAGGGCGCTGGTGGCCGTGGCCACCAGTGAGGACGCCGCCGCTTCGGTGGGGATCCGTGTGGCGCGGGTCAAGGTCGGGGCCTTTGCGATCAGCGCCGCCTTCGCCGGTTTTGCGGGGGGCCTGTTCGCATGCGTCATGTCCACGGCCAACCCCGAGGCCTTCGGGCTGAATCTTTCGATCCTCATCGTCATGATGGTCATCCTCGGCGGTATGGGAAATCTCTACGGTCCCATTGTCGCGGCTATCTTCCTCACCTGGCTCATGGATTTCCTGGGAGGATACCAGGAATATAGCCTCCCCATCTACGGGGTGATCCTGATCCTCCTGCTC
>CAYHAB010000316.1:0-4279 GCA_964354505.1 uncultured Thermodesulfobacteriota bacterium | reverse complement strand
GCGGCTCAAGGAGGCCCTAAACGCGCCTGGTTTCAACCGCTACCCCTCTTATGTAGGGATTACGGAATTCCGCCGGGCAGCTGCCCGATGGTACAAAAAGAGATTCGGCATCTCCTTTGATCCGGAGACAGAGGTCATCTCCCTCATCGGTTCCAAGGAAGGAGTATCACATGCCCCCATGGCCTACATCGATCAGGGGGATATCGCCCTGTTTCCAGACCCCTGTTTCCCCATTTTTTATACCTCTATCCTTTTTGCCAAGGGGAGGCCGTACCCCATGCCCTTGTTGGAGGAGAACGACTTTCTTCCCGACCTGGGCAAGATCCCCCCGGAGGTGGCCGAAGGCGCCAAATTGATCTCTCTCAACTACCCCAACAACCCCACCGCAGGGGTAGCGACTAAGGACTTTTTCCGCGACGTGGTCCGGTTTGCCAAGAAATACCACCTCATCGTGCTGCAGGACCAGGCCTATTCGGAGATATTCTATGATAGTCACTATGTCCCCAGCATCTTTGAAGTAGATGGCGCCATGGATGTAGCCGTCGAGTTCAACTCGCTCTCCAAGACCTACAATATGGCCGGTTGGCGCATCGGCTATGCGGTGGGCAATGCGGAACTGGTGGGTTATCTGTCCCTGGTGAAGACCAACATCGATGTGGGGATCTTCGAGCCGATTCAAATGGCGGGTGCCGAGGCTCTAGAAGGGGATCAATCAGGGGTGGATGAGCTGCGCAGAATTTACCAGCGCCGCAGGGACATCCTGGTGGCCGGGCTGCGCGAGGCCGGACTCGAGTTCAGGGTCCCTCAGGCCACCTTTTACCTCTGGGCGCGGGTCCCCTCCGGCCACACCTCGGCATCCTTCGCCGATCACATCCTGGAAAAGACCGGCGTCATGGTAACCCCCGGGCACGGCTTCGGCACATTCGGGGAGGGTTTTGTCCGGTTCGCTTTCACATCACCCGACGAGGAACTTCAGGAGGCCGTCCGACGCCTGGCAGTGCTGCAAAAAGGAGGCGGGCATAAGAAGGGATGAGCAAAGATCGATGAGCAGAGACCTTATCTTTTGGGTTGTTGGTGTTGAAGATTCGCCAGGTGGTCAAAATATAACGAGGATTTATGAGAGAGGCTACCGGGGAACATACAGCAGGGAGTATGTTCGCGACAGGATGTTGAGACCTCCCCGCGGCACTTTTTATAAAAAATAGAATATTTTTTTAAGGCACGGTTCCCGCTATCTTTTTGATCTTCTCACCAGCAACCGTAAATATTTTGAAATTACATCCAAACTTTTTGTATAACTCATCTTTAAGCATATAAGGATTTTTAACGAGATTATCTTTAAATATTCGTGGTTTTCGCTTGATAAATGCTTCGATTTTCATGGCTTGCGCTATCGTATCATGAAGCTTCCAGCATTGAGCAATCTTCATCGGTTTAAAGGTCTTTGTATATTTTGCTCCCCTGCCTTGAACATGCAGTGAGTATCGCTTCGCTACATCGTTCGTATAACCGGTATAGTATTTACTATGTTTACATTCCAGGATATAGATCCAATAGCATTTGTTATCTTGCATCAGCAATTACAATAAATTCCATTTCCCATTTTTTATTTTACAGAAATCAACCAGTTCAATATTATTCAGCCTAGCGCAGGATACTGCTTATCAGGGTGCAATTTCACCCGCTATGCCAGGCAATGCAATCTTTACTTTTTTCTTTTCGCGTTTTTCAAGTTCTAAGGCTTTTATATTTTTTTCATATTGCGTGACTGGTTCATATGTCCATCCTTTGGAAAGCCGATCCGCTTCGTTTGCAATTCTGGAATATATCCATAAGCCGACTACAGGCGCAATAATTTTGACTCTCATGCCGAATTCATCATACAAGTCATGCAGAAGCCCTGAAAGCTTATTGTACATATATCCATTTTTTTTATACCATTTTCTCATTGCCCATAGTGCTGCGGGGTATACGTCCTTCAGCCTTCGTGTCTCCCAATGCACCCGGGCGCGAACGCGTGGATCAGGATGGTCTTTGTGCTTTTTCCATCCATTCAGCAATGTTCTCGTAAGTCTTGCAATGCTTGGACCGTTTGTTTCAAAATCTTTACGGAATGCATATATAAGGAATTCAATTTCCTGATTATTTTTAATATGTTTGTGCTTAAAATTAAAACGGTATTGTCCGTGAGAATCAGCCACTGAGCAGTCATCTTCAGAAAGAAGGGTTTTGTTTTTCTTATGATGCTCATACAAAGCGGTACCTGGAATAGGTGTGTAGAGCATAAACTGATGAAAGTCAGTGTCATGGCTTACAGCCCAGTCTATTACGCTTTCAATATTCTCAGGCGTATGGTTTTCCAGGCCGATTATACTGGAACCAAGGACGCCTATTCCCATGGACTGAAGATGCTTTACTAATGAATGCGTATCGATATCTTTAAGTTTATTATACTGGCTTCCTTCACCTTCCAATCCCATCCAGACCCAGGATATTCCAAGGTCAGTGAGCTGTTCATCACTATAGGACATCAGTACCCTGGCAGAGCTGAAGATGTAAAACGACCAGCTTTTATTATATTCTTTCATCAATTCCAGAAGCCGGAGCGCTCTTTCTTTATACAGCAGAAAATTTTCATCCATAATAAAAAACCTGTGAACATTGAGCTTGCTTTCAATTTCGCAAATAACTGAAAAAAATTCATCTCCAGATTCATAAAATTTTACTGATTTACCCTTCCCCCCGAAGAGGTGTGATGTGGAGCAGAAATTACAGCCCATGGGGCATCCTACAGAGGGGATCAGAGTTGCAGCTGTATTTTTGTCTGGAATACATATCCCAAAAATGCGGCTGCCGAATCCTGAAATAACAGCCGGGTGCTTTACCGGTTGCTTTTCGTCCTGCCCCAGATAATGTTGGAACCATCTTATTCCTTCACCTTTAACAATAAAATCTGCATCTATTATTTTATGCAGGTCCGGCAGATTTGCAATATGACCTCCGATAACAATCTTTGTATTTGCCTTATATTTCCGGATCAGTTCGCACATTTTTTTTACTTTTCCAATGTTCGGAAGAATTGAGCTTATTCCAATAATGTCGTACGTTTTGGTTTTAATTTCCTCTATAAACCGGTCAAGCGTAGGAAAATCGAGAAGAGTGCATGGAGCATTGATATTGGCCTGAATCAACATGAGACCGAATGAACGGTGGAACATGCGAATGGAAAACGGCCCCTGCACGCGTGTAACCTGATTGTGGTAAAGCTCCATGGGATTTATTTTGCGGCTTCCATATTCATCATCCTGAGCGTACGGACCAAAAACACTTGATAATAAAATTCTTGCACGCATGCCAAGAGGATGTACCGAGTTGTTTTTTCTCACTATTATTCTCCTTATTTTAAAAGCAGTCTCACCCTGTCGATATTGTCCGGCAGCCCTGCAACAACAAACCCCAGTTTTTTACAGATGTTGAGCATCTTGATGTTGTTTGGAAGCACAAAACCGTATATCTCCTCGAGCCCCTTTTCCTGCGCTATGCCGATGAGCGCATCGAGCAGCCTGTAGCCCAGCCCCTTTCCTTGGTAATCGTCGTGGACAAGGACGGCGTATTCACCGCTTTTTTGGCCGGCCTCGGTTACGAGCGTGCCAATGCCGATGATTCTCCTTTTATCGTGCTTCTTCGTCTCGGCAACAATCCCGACCTCCCTGTCATAGTCAATGTTGCATTGCCGTATATGCATTTCGTGCGTTGCGTGTTTGGCTGTTTGGAAGAATCTGCTGCGAAATGACTCTTCCGATATGGTAGCATACATTTCGTCCGCAAGGGGCTCGTCTTCGGGTTTAATCGGTCTCAAGATTAACGCCTCCCCGTCAGCAAGAGTCCACGGTACGACATATCTTGTAGGATACGGCGTGATAACTAGATGGGGGTATGGGGATGTAGATTCTATAACGTTTTTTTCCAGGACGAGCCGTGCATTAATGGCGTATGCCACACCATTGGATATGGCAATTGGATTTATATCCGATTCCGCAATTTCAGGAAAGTCGACTATCATGTCGGAAAAACTAACGATAATTTGCTCGAGCTGTCTCAAGTCCGCCGCCGGCCGGCCCTGGTACCCCTTAAGCATTCTATATATCTTCAATTCTTCCACGAGCCTCCGTGCGAGCGTCTGATTAAGGGGTGGCAGACCCACAGAGAAATCTTTGTATATCCGCACAGCAATGCCGCTCATGCCAAAAAGGACAACAGAGCCAAAAAGTCGGTCCTT
>CAYHAB010000315.1:0-5193 GCA_964354505.1 uncultured Thermodesulfobacteriota bacterium | reverse complement strand
CCGAGGTCCTGGCCGAGGCATCACCTGAATATGATCCTTTAGACTATGTCCTGCAGCGGGGGCATGCTGCCGGATTACAGATTCACGCCTGGCTGAACGTCTTGTATGTGTGGCCCTATCCGCCCCCCTATCCCCTTTCGCCGCAGCACGTGGTCAACAGCCATCCCGAGTGGCTGATCGTGGATGACGACGGGCGAAACCTCGCCCAGTACAATCAAACGGAACGGGTCAAAGAATCCAGCGAGGGGCTTTACCTTGACCCGGCCAACCCCCTTGTCCGTAAGCACTTCGTGCAGGTTTGCAGGGAGGTGGTTGAGGGGTATGAGGTGGATGGGGTACACCTCGACTTTATCCGCTACCCGGGGTCCCGCTGGGGATTCAATCCGGAGCCCCTGGAGGCATTCATGAAGCGCTGGGAGGTGGATCCCCGGCTGCTCTCGGTCTGGGTACAGAACCCCATACCCGAGCGGTTTATAGAGAAAAAACTCCCTTTTCACCTGCGCTGGCAATACTATTACTACTCCCTTTGGGCCGAGCAAAGGAGCCGCTATGTCACGGAACTCGTGAGGGATATCCACCGTGAGGTAAAGTCCGTCAGGTCCCAGACAATCGTCTCTGCAGCGGTCTTCCCCGACCCCCAGGTAGCCTACTATTTTAAAGGGCAGGATTGGCCCACCTGGATCAACGAGGGATACGTGGACCTCATCGTCCCCATGGCCTACCACGGTGATCAACACAGGGTTTTGGCCCAGATGGCTGAGGCCAGGAGGAGGGCGCAGGGGCGCGTTGTTTTCGCCGGGCTAGGGGCATGGATCAAGGACCCGATACAGATACAGCAAGAGGTAGAGGAACTCAAGGGGATAGGGGTGAATGGATTTTCTTATTTCTCCTATCAGGGGATGAAGGAATGCGATGAGGGGTATATGAGGCAGATAAAAGAATACCTGCACCGCTATCGCGCCTCGCTCCCCCAGGGGATAGCGAGGCAAGCCCAAGAGGTCAAACCGTCCTCCCCCACCCTTGCAACTGACGGGGCTCTTCTCCTCTGGCACTCCCTCAAAAAGCAGTTCTTCTCCCTGGAGGACTATCAGGTCCTCCTCGGGCGTTTAGGGATGAGTGAGGATGCCCTGAAGGAGCGGTTGCGTGAAGAGACAGCGGCCTTTGAGCGCATGACAAAAGAAATCTATGCCCGAGCTGTGCCCTCCCCTGATCAAAAGGTGCTTTTGCCCCGTAGTGTAGAACTCCAGTCGATCTTCCGCTATGTCCATCCTAAAGACGGTCCCGAGACCAGGGAGGAGGCCTCCATGGCCATCCAAGAGGCCCAGCAGCGGCTGAAGATGGGGGAGGACTTCGTTCAGGTGGCGATGAAATATTCACAGAGGCCGGCAGGAATCCCAGAGAGGTTCTATCTCCAGGACGGGTGGGACCCGGCCGGTATCGTATCCTCGTTGCGAGAGGGTGAGATTACACCGGTCATCGAGGTGCCCAGTGGCTATCTTATTTATAAGGTAGTGAAGTTTCATCCGCCGGAAAAAAGGGTCTACGGCGAGCTCCCCTTGTGGCTCAAGCGGGTCGCCTTCCAGGAGCGGATCGCCCGTATGACGGAGGAGCGGAAGTGAGGGGCTTTTTTCTGCGCAGGGTGGCCATATTAATCCCCACTGTCATCGGCGCCGTTACCCTCGTCTTTTTTTTCCTCCACATGATCCCAGGAGACCCGGTGGAGGTGATGCTGGGTGAGACTGCCCAGCAGGCGGACAAGGAAAGGCTGCGGGAGGAGTTAGGCTTGAACCTTCCGTTGCACGTTCAGTATGGTAGGTTCGTTGGGGGGATCATGCAGGGTAAATTGGGGAGTTCTTATTTTTATCGCCGGCCCGTGACGCAGGTACTCGCCGAACGGATCCCCGCCACCGTTGAGTTGGCCCTGGCCGCCTTTCTGGTGGCGGGGTTGATCGCCATCCCCCTGGGCATTGTCGCCGCCCTGCGGGAGGGGACGGCAGTGGACAACGCCTCCGTCCTTTTTTCACTTGTGGGGGTTTCCATGCCCAATTTCTGGCTGGGGCCGTTGCTCATCATCCTCTTCTCTATAAAGCTCGGGTGGTTCCCGGTCTCGGGCAAGGAAGGGGTAATGAGTCTGGTGTTGCCGGCCATCACCTTAGGGGCCGGTTTAGCGGCTATCCTCTCCCGCATGACCCGTGCCAGCCTCCTGGAGCGTTTGGGGGAAGACTATCTCACCGTAGCCAGGGCAAAGGGTCTGCCCGAGTGGAAGGTGATCTTGAAACACGCCCTGCGCAACGCCCTCATACCCATCATCACGGTGATGGGTATGCAGATTGGTGTCCTCTTGTCCGGGGCCATCATCACCGAAAACGTCTTCTCGTGGCCGGGGATAGGGACCCTCCTGATCAACGCCATCGAGGCGAGGGACTACCCCCTGGTTCAGGGTTGCGTTCTTTTTATCACCCTCAGCTATGTGCTTGTCAACCTACTGACCGACCTCTTTTATGGGTGGGCGGATCCCCGGATCCGGCTGAGGAGTTAAAAAGAAGCAGGTTGGAGGGTTGAGTATGACCCGAAAAGGAGGTCGTGTGAGCCTGCAAAGGCAGTTGAAACCATATATCTCCTTCGATCTCGATGGAACCCTCGTCGATCTCGCCTTTACCGACCAGGTGTGGCATCGAGGCGTCCCTGAGCTCTATGCCCAGAGATCGGGGATGGATTTGCTTCAGGCGCAGGAACTGGTTCTGGAGCAATACCGGCGGGTGGGGGATGGGGCCTTGGAATGGTATGATATCGCGTACTGGTTCAGATACCTGGATCTCCCCGGCGAATGGGAGGGGCTGCTGGAGCACTACGCCTCTGAAGTGCGCGTTTATCCGGAGGTCCACGAGGTGCTCAGTAGGCTTCGGGAGCACTATTCTCTCATCGTCCTGTCCAACGCTGCCCGGGAGTTTATTGAGGTGGAGATGAGGGAGGGGGGATTAGCGGGATACTTTGATCTGGTTATTTCAGCTACCTCCGACTTCGGTCTCGTGAAGAAGAGCCCGGAGTTTTACCGGAGGGTTTGCGAAACCCTGGGAGTAGGGCCCCAAAAAATAATCCACGTCGGTGACCATTGGGAGTTCGATTACCAGGTCCCACGGGGCATGGGGATAGCCGCCTTTTATCTTAACAGGGAGGGGGACCGATCAGGCGCCGATGTCATAAGAGATCTCAGGACCCTTTTTGAAGTCCTGGACGGAGGAGAAGATCACGAAGATCGGAGTGGTGAGCGATAGCCACGGCCATCTGGAAAACCTCCGCCGGGCAATCAAGGCTATGAGGGAAGCGGGGGTTGATCTCATAGTACATCTGGGGGATGACTATGACGACGTCAAGGCCCTTTCAGGGGAGGAGGGCGCAGGGATTATCCAGGTGCCCGGGGTCTTCAGCACCTACTACCAAGAGGTGGGAATACCAAATCGCATTATTGAGGAGTGGGAGGGGGTGCGTGTGCTGCTCACGCACACGCCGGAGGCGCACAAGAACGACCTCCCGACAGACCTCAAACCTGAAGAGGTAATTGCCAGGGGGGAGGTCCGAATAGTTCTGTCCGGCCACTCTCATATCCCCGAGGTGAAAGAACGAGGAGGCGTTATATGGGTAAACCCCGGACATCTGAAGGACGACGACAAAAAGGGTTATCCCCCCACCTATGCCATACTGGAGATCGCTGGTACGGAAGTGCGGGCGAATATCCTGACCGTCTTCGCCGGCCAAGAACTCTTTGCTTATCACGCAGTTGTCCGCAAGGGATAACTGTGGTAGTAGAGAAAGCATATTTCAGTTGCAACGTTACAAAAAAAGAAGGAAGGTGAAATTGTATGACTAACCCTGGTGGTTTTCTCGAACCTATTCTCGGCTCGGCGGTACCGTGGCTCTACTATGAATCTACATTTTGGACCGTTTTTGGGCTCTTCGGCAATGCGCTCTTCAGCCTAAGATTCGTTGTCCAGTGGCTCTATTCAGAGAAGCGGAAGGAGTTGGTCGTGCCGGCCGTCTTTTGGCACCTCAGTTTCTGGGGCAGCGTGATCGCGCTGATCTACGCGTTCCACATAGACAAGATGCCGGTTATCCTGGGGTACTTTTTCCTGCCCATCCTTTACACACGCAACCTTGTTCTTTTGGCGCGAGACAAACGGCGTGGTAAAGCTGCTTGATGACCTATAGTTGATAATTTACCATGACGCGAGCTTCACCTGCGAATCCCGTTCATGGCGGGGAGAAATTTCCATGAGCAAAAAAGCTTCTCTTTGAAACGAGGCATGCTTCTACAGGCACAAACTGTGTAAGGATCGCTGCTAAGCCCTACGGGTCCCTCTCCAACCTTCAGCCTCTGTACAGGGGCCTTTTTTATTGTCCCATTCAGGGAGCAAACCCCTCGCCTTTAGGCGAAGACTTTAGTTCGATCTTTGTCCAACAAGGGTTCAAGGGTCCAATGGGTCATGGGCTCTAAAAAATGTCTGAACGCTTTTTGCTCAACCCCTTGAATCCTCCCGTTTTGTGGGATCCTGCAGCATAAAATCTAAATTAAGGAGCGGGATTACATCCTTGACCCCGAAAGCTATCGCCTAAAGGCGACAGTAGTTTACTCTTTAGTGATGGGGCGGAAAGTGCAAAAAGAGGCCAGTAATAGAGACAAAAAGTGTCACCTAAGCAAACGGATATTTAACCCTCTTTTTAAAAAAACCTTGGAAATCATATAGTTATAAAGCACCGACAATGGCATATTTTTTGCTTTTCCTTAAGGTGGAAATGTATATGTGCATAACATGAAGTATGGTAACCCCGATCTTCTGATGAGAGGAGGGGGAAGAGCTTTCCCAAAGGACCGATATGAGGCCTAAGAGTATATCATTTCATGTTATGAAGAAGGCGATACTTTTATTCTTTGTACTTTTGGCAGTTCCTTCCCTTATTTTCTTTATAACCGGTTTCATTTTTTATACGCCTCCTAAGAATAAGTCGCTACATGACTCTATGACGATGCGCATTGAGAGGATCCCTCATGATATTTCTTCCTTGATCGAGGGTAAGGAAAGAGAACGGGAAAAAAAGGAGAATGAGCAATTATCGAGCGCTGCTGAACAACTTCCGCGCTTGAACGAGAGGCTTGGGAATGTGAGGGTGTCGACGAGGTATGAGGGGCTGCTGGCC
>CAYHAB010000314.1:0-2613 GCA_964354505.1 uncultured Thermodesulfobacteriota bacterium | reverse complement strand
CGCCATTGATCAGCTGGGTGATACCTCTACCCTGGCCGACCCCTCAGTGGTCGATGTCCTCGTTAAAGGAAGGCAGTAATCCAGTAAATCAGAAAACCAGGAGGGGGCATACGCCCCCTCCGTACCCTCTTTTTCCGCACGTAAAAATTACCTTACGATTACATTATGTGGCACAACATAAAGCGTGTCTATCTCTTGAAGTCACAAAGGGCGCGATGGGCCGCGAGTTACACACCACTGTTTGATCAGCATCACGGCCACTGTTTTATAAGAGGCCCGCACTGTGTCTTGAAGGAGAATTGTGGTGGGAGTAAGCTATACTTATCAGCAACTTAGCCTACATTAGGAGGTGGAGATGCCGACATATTGCCGGACGTGTGGCAGGCTGATGGAAGAAGGGGGCGATATCTGCGACGTCTGCAAAGAGAACATTCGGGCCGAGGCAATGGGGAGGCAGAGGAAGATTGCCAAGGAGGCCCCCAAAGAGGCGGCTAAGTTACGCATGCGCGCGAGGAAGGAGGCAAAGGATAGGACGTCTCCTCCTACGACTCACAATGAGGATGGGGAAAAAAAACCCCATCACTTCAAGAGCATGGCCGAGTATCTGGAATATTTAAAAAGGAAGGAATAGAGGTTTATTGTCCTATTCAGGGAGCAAAACCCTCGCCTTTAGGCGATAGTAGTTTACTTAATCTTATATTCCAAATTAATCATATCACCTCTGGTGAATCCAATAGCCTTGAAAAAAGACATCAGATCCCAATCCTCCCACTTAACCAAGGTGTAGATATTTTCTACCCCATCTTTGTTGAACTCTTCTAGGATTGATTTGAATAGGAATGTAGCCAACCCTTGATGTTGATAATCAGGGTTGACGCCGATGGTATCTATCCAGCCGATGGTGTTGGGGACTCCGAATTCCCAGCCGCTGACGGTCCCCATAATGAATCCATTTACTGCTCCATCGAGTTCAGCCACGAGGGACTTAGATAGTTTTTCATCACCCATCTCTTCGATCTTTTGTTTCCAATAAGGGGGCCGTTTGCTCCCAAGTACCCTGAAGTCTATATCTACTATGGCATCAAGGTCGTCAAGTTTGAGCTTCCTAATCTTTGCTTTTTGTAGAAGGTCGCTTTTTATCACCTTAGGTCCTCCATCAACTTATATTTTGGTAAAAAATCGCTAGCATATTAAAAAGGCCATGTCAACAATAGATTTACCCAATAGATTTATCCCCCCGGTTTTGCCATTGTTAAAAGTTGTCGTGTCTTGCTGTGCAAAGGGGTAATGATTGCAACAGGGGAGAGATCTTATGGGAATAGGGATAGGATGCGAGGGGATTTCGATGCAACACGCTAAATTTGAACTTGACAAAAGGGGATATGACGGATTAATCTTTTTCCTTACATTTTCATCGCATATCCCTGTCAGCAAAGAAGAGAGAAAGTGTGACTGTGGCACGGTGGGTTTTTATAAGTCGGTGGTCTTGGATCATCTGCACGGCGGGGCAAACTTCCCACGCCTTTTTGCGTAACCAATATCCAAAAGAGAGTTTATGGAGATGCCTTAGGCCAGTGCGGATTTTGACATCGCTACCTTAGTTCCATGTCTAAACTACCTGATTCCCAGAAGAGGCGTGACATCCTCTATGGCAAAGGCACCCCGGAAGCGGTTTTGCGGGAATACGGAGATCTCTACCTCCGAGAGGGGAAGCCGAACGACGCAGTAGAATTTTTCGGGCAGGCATGCTATAAAGAAGGTCTTCGTCGTATATGTCAGATGGCCATGGAGGAAGGTGATTTCTTCCTCTTCTCCCGTGCTAACGAGTTTTTACAAGAGGAGATTCCCCCAGCCGATTGGAGGAAATTGGGTAAGAAGGCTCTGGAGAAGGGAAAGTATCTCTTTGCCCTCAAGTGCTTTGAGAAAGTTGGTGACCGGGAGGGTATTGCTGATGCCAGGAGGAAACTTGAGGGGCAGATGCAGGAGAAGGAGGCGCCATAGCTATGTCGAACGAAAATATGGGCAGGAAAGATGAATTGCGGAAGATGCTCGTCGAATTCCGGGATGAGATCTTGAGCAAAATTGCCCAGGAGATGGGGACCAAATTAGGTGAAGACCCGCGGATGACCACACTCTCTACTATGGACATCGGGGATTTATCTCAGCTCGATTTTGATGAGAGCATAGATTATACCCTTTTAAATATGCATATAGAGCGACTTCGAGAGGTAGAGGGTGCCCTGGATCGTTTAGAGGAAGGGGCCTACGGCACCTGTGAGGAGTGCGGCGCAGCCATCAACCTGGAGCGGCTGAAGGTACTCCCTTTTACCACATACTGCGTTCGTTGTCAGGAACAACGTGAGCAGATGGGATATGGAGGCAAACTCAAGCAGGTGAGGAGGGAGGGGGAAAACGATTTGTAAGGTAAAATGTCGGGAATCGGCCTTGACAAAGGAGGAAGACGTAATTATATTTTTTGTGTTTATTTGGGGATGGGGAACTTAAGCATTATGTCATCCTTATGATGAGGATGATCGAATAATAAAGAAATAAGGAAGAAGGAGGAGGTTCATATCATGAAGATCATACCTTTGCAGGACAGGGTCTTGGTTA
>CAYHAB010000313.1:0-4793 GCA_964354505.1 uncultured Thermodesulfobacteriota bacterium | reverse complement strand
TCCACCCGCAAGGACTATTCGGTGGATATCTGTTCTCACTGCCACCCCTTCTTTACGGGGAAAGAGAAGCTCTTGGATACGGCGGGCAGAATCGAGAAGTTTACCCGTAAATACAAGCACCTCCAGAAGGGGGAGCAGAAGAAGGGATAGGGTAGAGGACCCTTCACCGGCCACGGCAGAGGCATTCTGCGTGCAACCGGTGATATTTTTTGCCCTGCACGAGAGGGAGGAGAAGAGGTTGGAGAAGACATCTGCTGCTTCCCCCCGGAGTGTATCTTTCCCAATACCGTTAATCATCAATGAACCCCCTGGTCCTCGGAACGAGGCCACCGTGGTCCTTTTATAATTAAGGAGGTACGAGATATTGAACACGGAGATCATGGGGAGGCTGGAAAAGGCCGAAGCCCGACATGAGGAGCTGGAGCGCCTCATGGGCGAACCCCAGGTGGCGTCCAACAGGGGGGAGTACCAGCGGTATGCAAAAGAGTATGCAGAGCTGGGGCGGGTGGTGGAGCGCTTTCGGCGATACAAGGGCCTCCTCAGGGACATAGAGGGGAACAATGTCCTCCTCCTCCAGGAAGCAGATGAGGAGCTCAGGCGGATGGCCCGGGAAGAGATAGCCGCCCTCTCCGAACAGCAGGAGCGGGTCAAGCAGGAGCTGCTCATCGCCCTCCTGCCCAAGGACCCCAACGATGAAAAGAACGTCGTCCTGGAGATTAGGGCGGGCACCGGGGGAGATGAGGCCGCCCTCTTTGCAGCCGCCCTCTTTCGCATGTACGCTAAGTACGCCGAGATGAACACGTGGCGGGTGGAGGTCCTCAGCCAGCATCCCACCGGTGTCGGGGGGTTCAAGGAGATCATAGCCCTCGTCGAGGGGAAGGGGGTCTATCGCAGACTAAAATATGAGAGCGGTGTCCACCGGGTCCAGCGGGTCCCCATCACCGAGTCCCAGGGGAGAATCCATACCTCGACGGTCACCGTTGCGGTTCTGCCCGAGGCCGAGGAGGTAGAGGTGGAGATCGACCCCAAAGACCTCAAGATAGATGTCTACCGATCCTCAGGACCGGGGGGGCAACACGTCAATACCACCGACTCGGCGGTCAGGATCACCCATATCCCCACGGGCATAGTAACGACCTGTCAGGATGAGAAGTCTCAGCACAAGAACAAGGCCAAGGCCCTGAAGGTTCTGCGGGCGCGGTTGCTCGATATACAAAGGCAAAGGCAGCAGGAGGAACTGGCCCAAAAGAGACGCAGTCAGGTGGGTACGGGGGGTCGCAGTGAGCGGATCAGGACCTATAATTTCCCCCAGGGGAGGTTTACCGAGCACCGAATCGGCCTCACCCTCTATAAGCTGGAGGCGGTCCTGGAGGGAGACCTGAATGAGATCATCGATTCCCTCGTCGCCCACTATCAAGCCGAGGCTCTTCAGCACGGCGATGGTGTAGCGGGTCATTAATGGGCGAGGAGCGTTGGACGGTGCTCAGGGTCATCACGTGGACGACCGAACACTTTCAGAAAAAGGGGGTGAGCAGCCCCCGTCTGGAGTCAGAGGTGCTCCTGGCCCACCTCTTGGGGATCGATCGGATGGGACTCTATCTCAACTACGATAGACCGCTCAAGGAGGAAGAGCGAACGGCCTATCGCGAGATGATCCAGCGGCGCATAGCCGGAGAGCCCGTTGCCTACATCGTGGGCTACAGGGAGTTTTGGTCCATGCGGTTCTCGGTGAGTCCCGAGTGCCTCATCCCGCGGCCGGAGACCGAGCACCTGGTGGAAGAGGGCGTGCGGATCGGGAAAGGGCTGCGATCCCCCCTGCGGGTGCTGGAGATAGGGCATGGCTGCGGGGCGGTGGCCGTCGCCTTGGCCAAGGAGCTGGAAGAAGCCCGGATCGTGGCCACGGATATCTCGCCCGGCGCCCTTTCGCTGGCCCAGGAAAACGCCGGGGCGCACGGGGTGGGGGAGCGGATCCGGTTTGTCCTCGGGAACCTCTTTCCCCCTGGGGAGGGCCCCTTTGACCTCATCTGCTCCAATCCCCCCTATATCCCCACTGAAGAGGTCCTCCAGCTGGCCCCGGAGGTGAGGGATTACGAGCCCCTCACCTCCCTTAACGGGGGGGAGGACGGGTTGCGCTTTTTCCGGGAGATCGCCGAGGGCGCCCCGGGCTTTCTGGTCGAGGGGGGGTGGCTCCTCTTGGAGCTGGGGCAGGGACAGGACCAGCAGGTGTCGGCAATCCTGCAGGAGCGGGGATTTGTGCACATTGACCTCATACCGGACTACGCTGGGATTAAGCGGGTGATCAGGGCCCAGAGGCTATGAAGGGGATCGTCATCGAAGGGGGAGAACGATTGGTGGGGGAGGTTCAGGTTAGCGGGGCCAAGAATGCAGCCCTGCCTGCCCTCGCCGCATCCCTCCTGGTTGAGGGGGCCTGTACGTTCACCAATTGCCCCCGGCTGCGTGATGTAGATACCTTTCAGGCCCTACTGGAGAACCTCGGGGCGAGGCTCCGGTGGAAGGGGAAGGGCGAGCTGGAGGTGGACGCCTCCGGCATCAAGGAGTTCACCGCCCCCTATGACCTGGTGAAGACCATGCGGGCCTCCATCCTGATCCTCGGCCCGTTGCTGGCCAGGATGGGAGAGGCGGTGGTCTCGCTCCCCGGCGGGTGTGCCATCGGGGCGCGGCCGGTGGACCTCCACCTCAAGGGGCTCGAGCAGTTGGGGGCCCAGATTGAGCTGGAGCACGGCTATATCAAGGCTCGGGCCACGCGGCTCAGGGGAGCGCCTATATACCTGGACATCCCCACGGTCACCGGTACCGAGAACCTCTTGATGGCGGCTGTCACCGCCGAGGGGAACACAATCATCAAGAACGCTGCCTGTGAGCCGGAGGTGAAGGAACTGGCGCATGTCCTTACTGCCATGGGGGCCGAGATCGAGGGGGCGGGGACCTCGGTGCTGACCATCCGGGGAGTGGAGCAACTGCGGCCGGTTCAGTACGCCATCATGCCTGACCGGATTGAGACCGGCACCCTCATGGTGGCGGCGGGGATCACGAGGGGGAATGTCCTGATCAAAGGGTGTCGGTTGGGACACATGGAGGCCGTGGTGGGGAAGTTGCGGGAGGTGGGGATAGAGATCTCCTCCGTCAAGGAGGGGGAGGCGCGGGTCGTGGGTGACAGCAGGATGAGGAGCGTGGATGTCAAGACCCTCCCCTATCCGGGGTTCCCCACCGACATGCAGGCTCAGTTTATGGCGCTCATGACCGTGGCCAATGGGATCAGCGCCATCTCGGAGACCATCTTCGAGAACCGGTTTATGCACGTCAGCGAGCTCAAGAGGATGGCCGCCGACATTCGGGTGCAGGGCCCCACCGCCATCGTAACCGGCGTGCCTCGTTTGAGCGGAGCGCCGGTGATGGCTACTGATCTGCGGGCCAGCGCCTCGCTGGTGCTGGCGGGGCTGGCTGCCGAGGGGCAAACGGTGATCGCCCGGGCCTATCACCTGGAGCGGGGTTATGAGGATATGGTGGGAAAGCTCGCCGCCCTGGGGGCCACCGTAAAGGAGGTTGATCTCGATGAGGATTCTGGAGAGCAGGAACAAGGAGCTTGAGCGGGATCTGGATGCCATCATCGCCCAGAGGCAGGGGGAGATGGCGGGGGTCGAGGAGACGGTGCGGGGGATCATCGCGGGGGTGCGCGAGGGGGGTGATGACGCCCTGATCCGGTACACTCGTCAGTTCGATGGGGTTGAGATCTCCCCCGGGGAGATGGAGGTGCCCCAGGCGGAGTGGGTGCGGGCCCGGAAGGGTGCAAAGAAGGAGGCCCTCATCTCCCTCCAGCGGGCCGCCGAACGGATCGAGTCCTTCCACCGCCACGAGCTCCGGCCGTCCTGGTTCGATACCGATACGGGTATCGTGCGGGGGCAAATGGTGCGTCCCCTGGCCAGGGCGGGGGTCTATGTCCCGGGGGGAAAGGCGGCCTATCCCTCCTCGCTCTTGATGAGCGTCATCCCCGCGAAGGTGGCGGGAGTAGGCGAGGTGGTGGTCTTGACTCCGCCATCGAAAGAGGGGATCAACCCCTCTGTCTTGGTGGCTGCCCAGCTGGCAGGTGCGGATCGGGTCTTTACGGCCGGCGGGGCCCAGGGAATCGCCGCCCTGGCCTATGGCACGGGGACGATACCGCGGGCCGATATCATCGTGGGTCCGGGAAACGTCTATGTGACCGCGGCCAAGCGGCTCTTGTACGGGGTCGTCATGGTGGATCTGGTGGCGGGTCCCAGCGAGATCCTGGTGCTCGCCGACGGAAAAACGCCCCCGGCCTTTGTCGCCGCCGACCTCCTTTCCCAAGCAGAGCACGATGAGATGGGCTGGCCGATCCTCATCACCCCCTCCCGGGAATTCGCTCAACAGGTAGAGCAGGAGGTGGGAACGATGGCGAGGACGCTCCCCCGGCAGGAGATCATTACCGCCTCCCTTGAGCGCCATGGCCTCATCATCATCGTGAGGGACCTGGTCGAGGGTATGGGGGTCGCCAACCGGATTGCCCCCGAACATCTGGAGCTGGCCCTCGAAGACCCCGTGCAGTGGCTGGGTGAGGTGGAGAACGCCGGCACGGTTTTTCTCGGCCCCTATACCCCCGAGGCGGTGGGGGATTATCTGGGGGGGCCTAACCACGTGCTCCCCACGGGCGGCACGGCCAGGTTCTTCTCCCCCCTGGGGGTGGAGCACTTCGTGAAGCGCACCAATATCCTCTCATACTCCCGGGGGGCCCTGGAGGGGGTGAGGGAGGATGTGAT
>CAYHAB010000312.1:0-2988 GCA_964354505.1 uncultured Thermodesulfobacteriota bacterium | reverse complement strand
CCCTCTCCCGCCAGCGGGAGAGGGGATAAATAGTATTTTCATCGTTCGTGGCTGATGTTCCGTCATGCTGAATCGCCTAGAAAATAAAACCTCTCGATTTCCTCTCCCCAGAGGGGAGAGGATGCAAGGTGAGGGGGAAAGTCATAATCATATCCACCCTCACCCCGTCCCTCTCCCGCCACGCCGGGAGAGGGTAAATGAGAACTATTTTCCCCGCCATTGGCGGGATTTGTGGGCGGCGCTCCATCATGATAGATTATCCCGAAAACAATTCTAACCCCTGGAATGCCGCGCTGATAAGCGCGATCTTCTGATCCAGAATGACGTATACCGGTATGCGTGCCATGAACGCTGACAAACGCCCTTTGTGGCAAAACGCCTCCATAAAGGGGCCTTTCTCCAAGACAGAGATGATGCGCGGCGGGATGCCGCCGCCGAGGTAGACGCCGCCGGTTGCCATCACCGTGATGGCCAGGTTCCCCGCCGCAGCCCCGAGTACAGAGACGAAAAGGTTGAGGGTATCGATACAGAGCCTTGCCTTATCTTCAAGGGCTGCGTTGACAATGAGCGCGGTTGGATCATCTGCCTTTGCCAGCTCTTCGGCGAGCCAGGGGGGCTCTTCTGCATAGCCGCTGTCCCTGAGATAGACGTAGATAGCAGGCAACCCCATGCCGGAACAGCTGCGCTCGTAACTCACGTGTTCCCATTTATCCCGGAGATAAAGTAACAATTTGCTCTCCAACTGGTTGGCGGGACCAAAATCAACATGGCCGCCCTCCGAGGCATGGGCCTGGTACCGCGATCCATCCCAGGTGAGAAATGCCTCTCCCAGGCCGGTACCCGGCGCGATAACAGCCTTCGTACCGCCAAGAATTGGCTCTCCCTCGTTGAGGGTATGCAGGTCTTCCGGCCTGAGCAGGGGCAGCCCTTGGGCCGTGGCCTCTGCGTCGTTGATGAGGAGCACCGATTTCAGTTTCAGCTTCTCCTTGAGCTCGTCCTGATCAATAACCCACGATAAATTGGTGATAGTAGCCTGATTGCCGACAACGGGGCCGGCTACGCCGAAGACGGCATGCTCCACGTGCAGCCCGGACTCGGCAAGAAACTCACTCACCAGCGCTGCGAGACCGGGATACTGGCCGCTGGCAAAAGTCGCTTCAACGAGCGGCGTCCGCGGACCCTTCTCATCTGAATAGATGCCCAGGTTCGTCTTGGTTGCGCCAACGTCACCGGCAAGCAGCACCGTTTATCTCCTCTATCACAGGGTATTGACAGCGGGGGAAATATCCCCTGTCCGATACCTCTATATCATATTAAACATTTACGGGCAATAAAAAGGCCCTGTTCAGAGGGCCGGTTCATGCTTATTGTCTATCTCTTTGAAAATGTTAGGTTATGCGGAAACAAGGGAGACGCTGTTTCCGAAAGAACTGACAATTCCCTCCCGCATACCATCACCTGGTGAAACATCAGGGAGGTAATTGTGCCTCTGCTGCATCAGCAGCCTGCACTTTTATGCCACCCGACGATACTTTACTTGTTAGGAACGCGCACCAGGCGAAATCCTATTACTGCGCCCTTGGCAGCCCCCCAGCCCGGACTCCAAGACCAGCGATGAGTACAACGTGCGGCGATCGGGGTGTGGTCAAACGAGCCACCACGAATAACAGCGTCATTCAAAAACCTATATTCTTTTTCTCTGGAGGGACATGTACTGACGGGGTTATCCCTTGGTGAGCTGCTGTAGTAAGTCGGATCATAACATTCCATACACCACTCCCAGACATTGCCCGACATATCGTAGATCCCAAGGCGGTTGGGGCGCTTCTGCCCCACCGGATGGGTAAGGCCGCCGGAGTTGCCCTCATGCCACGCCACGGCATCCGCATTGTCGCCGCCGGAGTACTGGTCCTTCCAGCCCCCGCTCCGGCACGCGTACTCCCACTCCGCCTCAGTGGGGAGGCCGAACTCGTGACCTGCTTTCTGGGAGAGCTTTTTAACAAACTCCAGGACGAAGACCATCGGCACATTTTCCATGGGGCAGTCATCTCCGCAGCGATAAAAAGTTGCGGGATTGGCCCCCATGATCCTCTTCCACTGCCCCTGCGTCACCTCATATCTTCCCATCCAGAAACCGGAGACGCAGACCGTGTGCACAGGTTTCTCATGATCACTGCATGCGCTCGCCCAGGACCCGCACCCCATCTCATAGCACCCCCCCGGCACCCAGACGAACTCCATGCCGAGGACGGGATCTTTCCATACGTCGCCGGGTTTCTGTTGCTGCGCCGACACGAAACAGCATAACGTGAGAGCTAGTGCGATGAAAATCAGCGCGCCCATACAACCATAACTTATTCTTTTTGATTTCATCATTTTTTCATACCCCCTTCGGCACTTGGAGAGAAAAGTTTCAGGTAGCTTTCCTACGCCTTATCTGCCCAATCTCTTTCAATACCTCCTCCTTGTTCACAATCCCCGTCCCGACAAGTACTTCAATCAAATTTTCTCCACGGCCTCCCGGCCTTATAGGAAGCGAGGTGTTCCTCGTATCGGGTTATATCTTGAGTATTCCCTTCTTCTTTTAGTTTTGCAATGGCCCTTTCTTCGGTCCTTATCGCATCCTGAAACCTGCCTGCCTCGGCATAGGCTGCTGCCAGTGTATCTATATCGTCAGCATCGCCCTTTAGTTCTACCGCCTTTGTCGCCAGGTTAATGGCCTTCGCGCCATTCCTGTATTTGGATTGGGGGCATACGGCCAGCAACCATGACAGGCCTCTATAGGCAAAAGCGTACTGCGGGTCTAACTCAATCGCTTTATTGTGGTCCGCGATGGCGCGGTCATAAGTCCCCTTCAGTTGCCACACGAGACCGCGCTGGAGGTAACAAGGGGCGCACCGTGGTTCTAACTCGATTGCCTTAGTGATGTCCGCAATGCCACGGTCATGGTCTCCCTTGAGACTCCAATCCCAGCCGCGTGAAACGTAA
>CAYHAB010000311.1:0-6744 GCA_964354505.1 uncultured Thermodesulfobacteriota bacterium | reverse complement strand
CTCTTCCAGGAGAGGGACTGTATCATAGAAGATGACGCAAATTTTATCTTCGCAGCCATGGCTGCCAGTGACGGGATCATCCTCGGTGCCCCCTGCTATATCCTGGAGGCTACTGCCATCGTCAAACAGCTCATCGATCGGGGCTTTGTACCCATGCAACAGAATAAGATGAGGGGCAAAGTAGGAGGGGTGATGGTCCCCTACGCCACCCGTGGGTGGACCCAAAATGCCTTTCAGCAGACCAACACCTGGCTCCTCTCTCTGGGGGTGGACGTCATTGATCAGCTCCTCGTTCATGTCCAGGGGATCAGTGAAGCGCCCCTCTTTTCTCAGGATATAGAAAGGGCCTATACCTTGGGGAAACGGGTGGCTCAGGCCATCAAGACCGGCAACCACACCTATCAGGGTGAGGAGGGGATCTGCCCCATCTGCCACGACCGAAATCTCAGGGTCTTGAAGGGCATGGAAACCGTGGAGTGCCCCGTGTGCGCGGTGCGGGGTTCCCTCCACGTGGAGGGGGGAAAGATCAAGGTCACCTTTAAAGATGAAGATGTAAAGCGACATCGGTGGACCGAGCAAAATTTACGACGCCACTTCAACTATCACCTCAAACCATCAAAGGACTTTTTCCTCAAGACCAAGCAAGAGAGAAAAGAGATGACCGAGAAATACAAAGGCTATCTGGGGATGTGAGGGTAGGATGCGCTATCTGGTGAAGCTCAGGTACTATCCTGGCGACCCCCTCCATGAGATAAAAAAAGAAGACCTGCAGGGGATTGCCGAACGATGGGGCCTGATGATCGGATTAGAAAAAGTAGTGGGTGAGGCGACAGAGGAATACGAAAAAACCCTCGACAAAGACTTGGAGGAGATAACCCAGACGGTGATCACCATGGAGGGTGAGCAGGAACCCTCACTCCGTGGAGGATTGAAGGAGATCATCGCGGCGTATCGGGCCCCGCGCACCGTCTATGCCCTCTGGGGGAGCAATCCCGCCGGGATGAACATCGCCAGGGAGGTCATCGAAGAGTTGGATGGATGGTGGTGACGTGGGAGTATAACGAAACGGAAAATCCCAAGGTTCGCCCCCTCGATGCCTTTCCATTACAGGTCGAGGGGAAGGAGATGATCGGGATCAAAGATCCGGCGGGAATTTGCCCTACGATCGTCTTTGTCCCGCCCGAGGCCTTTTTCCTCATCACCCTCATGGATGGGAACAATAGCCTGCGTGATCTGCAGGCAGCCTATATGCGCAAATACGGAACCCTCCTCTTCAGTGATAACATTGAGGGCCTCATTGAACAACTGAACTCCCACTACCTCCTGGAAACCCGTCATTTTCAGGACCGCCTCCGCCGGCTTCGAGAAGATTTCAAAGACGCGAAGACCAGAGAGGCGGTCTTTGCCGGCAAGGGGTACGAGGCGGACCCTGAGATGCTGAAGGCACAGCTCAGGGGATACTTCACAGGGGAGGATGGTTCGGGGCCTCCCGAACAGGGGGCCGAACGGAAAGGGCTTAAGGGAATTGTGGCCCCTCATATAGATTTCTCCAGGGGAGGGACGTGCTATGCCCATGCCTATAAAGCCCTTGGGGAATCCAGCGATGCGGACCTCTATATCATCCTCGGGACGTGCCACACCCCCATGCAGTACCCCTTCGCCTTTACCCTGAAATCATTTGAGACACCCCTGGGAACAGTGGAGGTAGAAAAGGATGCGGTCGAAGCAATAGCCCAGCGACTCCCCTTTGACCCCTTTCTCGATGAGTTCTCCCACCGCAACGAGCATACCATCGAGTTTCAGGTCATCTTCCTCAAATACCTCTTGGGAGAGAAAAACTTTAAGATCTTCCCCATCCTGTGCGGCTCTTTTCACGAGATGATGCAAGAGGGTATCTCCCCGATGCAAGACCCCCTATATAAAGAAGCCATATCGACCCTTGCGCGTGGGTGCTCCCAACTCAGCAAGACGTGTCTTGTCGCCAGCGCCGATCTGGCCCACGTCGGACCCCAGTTCGGCGATCCGGAGGTGGTCAGCCCCGGAGTCCTCGCGGAGGTCAAGACGAAGGATCTGGAGATGCTCGGATATGTAGAAAATCTGCAGGGGGAAGAATACTATAGCTTCATCCATCATGAGAGGAACAGGAGAAACATATGCGGCCTGCCGCCCATGTATGCCCTGTTGCACCTGATAGATGCCCAAAAGGGAGAACTGCTGCGATATCAACAGTGGTCGGACCCCCAGGGGAAAGGGGCGGTGACCTTTGCCAGCATGGCCTTTTCCTGAACACATCAGCAGAAAGATCGTGTTTGCCATTATCTAAGGGGATGCGATGGAGATATCCAAAGACCTCTGGGAGGCCGCCGGGGATCTCCGCTACCTCCTGAACCGGGGCTATCCGAGGGACGCCTCCCTCCAATTGGTGGGGAACCAATACAACCTCGACCACGATTGCAGACACCTCTTGCGACGAGGTATCTTTCCCGCATCGATAGTTGAGGCGCGTTCACGGAAGATGGTTTCCGCAGGGGAAATGAGGGGAGAGGGGCTGGCTGTGGACGGGTACAACGTCATCATCACCCTGGAAAGTGCGTTGAAGGCAAAGACCATCATACTGGCCGACGACGGCTTTGTGAGGGATATCTCCGGGGTCTCAGGTGGATATCGGGAGACGACGGCGACGACGGAAGCCCTGCGGCTGATTATGGAATTGCTTGCATCCGCAGGGCCGGCGGAGGTCATATTCCTCCTTGACTCCCCTATCAGCGGAAGCGGGGAACTCGCTGCCCGGATCAGGACCATGCTCAAAGAGCACAGGATCCAAGGGGATGCCTCGGCAATCAAGGTGCCGGAACGGATTATGGCCGGATATGACGGGATCATCGCCGGCAGCGACACCGCCCTCATCGATCAAGCCGAGCGTGTCTTTGATCTGGCAGGACACCTCATCAAGGAGCACCTGCACGTTCCCTTACTAGATATGAAAAAGAGATGAATGACGTCCCCATTCACAGCATAACCTCCTCTCCCGCCATGAGGAGAGATCGTAGTAAGAAAGGGTTTTCTGCGTAAGGAGAAAAGATGAAGACTGCCCTGATGCATAGCGAAGAGATGAAACAGTATGACTTTGGACCGGGACATCCCTTTCGCGGGGATAGGCACGAGAGTTTCATGCAACTCTTCAAAGAGAAGGTCGGGACGGAAAAGGGGTTTGACCTCATTGCGCCCATCCCGGCAGACGACGATCAACTTCGGTTGCTCCACACCCCGGAATACATCGAGTTCGTCAAGCGGGGTGAGTGGAACCCCTGGTCATTGAGGGATGTGAAATTTGTGGACGCTGATACCCCCCTCTCCCCCGGAATGGATGAGGCGGCCCGGATCATCGTAGGGGCAGGCATTGCAGCCGGCGAGCTGGTTGCTACGGGTCGCTATAAGGTAGCCGTCAGCATCGGAGGCGGTATGCATCACGCCCGGCCATCCCGCGGGGCGGGCTTCTGCCTCTACAACGACGTGGCCATATGCGTAAAGAACCTGCAGAAGAAGCACGGGATAGAGCGCATCCTCATCCTCGACACCGATGGTCACGCCGGAGACGGTACCTGCGAAATCTTTTATGAAGACCCGCGGGTCCTCTTCATTTCACTCCATCAGGACCCCTTCACCCAGTACCCGGGCACGGGATTCCCCTACCAAATCGGTGAGGGAGAGGGAAAGGGCTTCAGCGTCAACATCCCCTTACCGCCCCGTACCGCCATCACCCCTTTTCTCTATGCCCTGGAGGAGGTCTTTGTCCCGTTGGCCCATGAGTTCAAACCGGAGATAATCCTGCGCAACGGGGGCTCCGATCCCCACTTCGACGACCAGCTCATACAGCTTGGGATCACGGTCGAAGGGTTCCACAGGATCGGCAACACGGTGCGGGAGGTGGCGGAAGAGGTCTGCAACGGAAGGATCGTGGATATGGTAGGGAGCGGATACAATCCACTGGTATTGCCCTACGCGTGGTTGTCCCTCGTATGCGGCGTCTCGGGGGTAGCGGTAGACCTGAAGGACCCCGTCCCCCTCCCCCCCTGGTTAAACGAGAGAGTGGGGATGGAAGAGGTAAAAATGATTGTGAAAGAGGTCAAACGATACCTCGCCCCCTTTTGGAATTCCCTCGAGAATGCCTAGGCCGGATCTCACCTTGAAGGTCCACCCGGCCATTGTTATATTCCCTGTAGACTTGAGGAGACAATTATGTGGCCTTTGTTAGGGATATTTGTGAGCTCCTTTGTGGTGGGGCTCTCCGGGGCATTGATGCCCGGACCGGTCTTAACGGTGACCATCGCCGAGGCCACGAGAAGGGGATTTTGGGCAGGCCCTCTCATCGTCTTGGGACATGGGATCATCGAGCTCGCCCTCTTTATCTCGCTGGTACTGGGGCTCGGCGGTCTTCTGAAACACAGCCTCGTCTTCGGCATCGTGGGGGTCGGGGGAGCCATGGTCCTCATGTGGATGGGAGTAGGGATGGTGCGAGGGGCAAAGACAGCGACGTTAAAATTACAACTGGATGCGGGGGAAAGAAGCAGACCCGTTCTCGCCGGTCTCCTTACCAGCGTATGCAATCCATACTTCATCATCTGGTGGGCGACCATTGGGCTCTCGTATATCGCCCTCTCCCAGCGGCATGGAATCATGGGGCTCGGGTCCTTCTACTCGGGGCACATCATGGCTGATGTCGTCTGGTACTTCTTCGTCGCCGCGGCCATAGCGCTGGGGAAGCGTATCATGGATGACCGGACATACCGATGGATCATCGGCCTGTGTGGAATACTCCTCATGGCCCTCGGGCTCTACTTTGGATCAACGGGTCTGAAGGCGCTGATTTAAAATTAAGGTAGGAGGTATGCTGTGATAGTAAAGTTACTGGTAGTCGGACCGATTCAGGCGAACTGTTATATCCTCGGCTGTGAGAGGACCAAGCAGGCGGCAGTCATCGACCCGGGGGGGGATGTAAATAACATCCTGCTTGCCCTGGCCAAGGATAAACTGCGCCTGGTCTATATCATCAACACCCACGGACACTTCGACCACACCGCTGAAAACAAGCCCCTCATGGCAGCCACCGGCGCCGAGCTCCTCATCCATCGCGCCGATGCCCCCATGATCATGCAACAAGGACGGGGGGGAGCATCCTGGGGGATGGACATTCAAGATTCCCCTCCCCCGAATCGCTATATAGATGAAGGGGACATCATCACCTTTGGGGATATCTCCCTCAAGGTCCTCCATACACCGGGGCACTCGGCAGGGGGGATTTCGTTGGTCACCGATAAGATAGTCTTTGTCGGAGATACCTTGTTTGCCGGCTCCATCGGCAGGACCGATTTCCCCGGAGGGGATTACGAAGGGCTGATCCGCGGCGTGCGCAACAAGATCTTCACCCTCGGCGACGACGTGGTGGTCTATCCGGGGCATGGACCGCAGACCACCGTGGGACAGGAAAAACAGTACAACCCCTTTTTCACGGGTCAGGGTGTGAGCTGGATGTAGGGAATCCGGGCGTCTTGATTAGCGTTCTTCATTTCTTGCTATTGCCCCCTGCCCTCCTGTGAAGAAGGGGCACAAGGGGGAGGGCGAGCACCTGCATCGCCACCGCAAAAGCGATGACCGAGCCGATGGAGTGCTCATACAGGATGCCGATCACCAGACCTCCTGCAAACCACGCACCGCCGTAGGCCGTATTGAAGATGCCGTAGGCCAGACCTCTGCGCTTGATCGGCGTCAAATCGGCGATGGCGGCGCGCATGACCGTCTCCTGTATCCCCATCACCGCCCCCCAGAAGATAACCCCCGCCACGGCAAGGGCATAACTCCCTGAAAACCCCAGAAACGGGATCGGGATCGTCAAAAGCGGGAGGACAATCAAAGAGACAGGCCGATTCTATCGTAGGTCTTGCCGATGAGGAGGGCCACCACTGCGTCGGCACCCATGGCCAGGGCGTACATGAGGGGTATCTGTACCTCCGGTACTACGGATCGGGCTGCAAAGTGATAGGCGATGAGCGGGAAGTTGGCAAACCCCGCCACGCTCAAAAAGGCAAAAAGGGTATAGAGCCAGAAGGCCCGGGGAAGCCCTTCTCCGGCATCTGACACTACACTAACACTATTATATGATCGCTCCATCTGCTCAGGCGCAGGGACCTTGCGCCGCGCGGCAAAGAGGATAACTATGGTCAAGAGGGCAGGCACCGTCAAGATCGCAAACCCATACCGATAACCCCCCCGCAAAAAGAGCGCCGCGCTCAGCACCAGCGGCCCGATCACTGCGCCTATTTGATCCATCGCCTCGTGGATGCCGAAACCCCAACCCCTCCCCACCTCCTTGGTGGCATAGGAGAGGATGGCGTCGCGCGACGGGGCCCTGATGGCCTTTCCCATACGCTCCACAATGATAAAAACGGCAGCCACCTGCCAGACACCTGCCAGGGCCAGCAGCGGAATGGAGAGGATGAGGCCATAGCCGATAAAGATAAAGACCCAATAGCGCCCTGTGCGATCGGCCCAGTGCCCGGAGAGCATTCGCAGGGCATAGCCGAGAAACTCCCCGCCACCCTGGTGGTAACTGCCAACGGCGCTGGCCACCAGGGAAGCGCCATTCGTCGTCAAATCCTGCGGTTGGAGTCTCAGGTTGAAATGACGTGACTCCTCCAGTCCGATGGAGACGCCGATTTCCTCGCTCAGGTTCTCCGGATGCAAACT
>CAYHAB010000310.1:0-11325 GCA_964354505.1 uncultured Thermodesulfobacteriota bacterium | reverse complement strand
ATGCAACGCATGAAAACGTTCTTTCACTGCCTCGAGGGGGTTTTTGCCGGTAAAAGGGTCGCATGCTATAACCACGCGTTCAAAGTGAGGGGTGTCAAGGAGACGTTGCTGGGGCGGCCTGCCGACCTCAAAGAGGTTGATCCGCCTCTGACCGGTCTCCCTTTTCGTTATGGAAACGGGAGAGCCGGGGTATACGAAATACCCTCCTCCTGCCAATTTCCAAACATCAAAGCGCTTATGGAAATGACCGGCAAGGACATAATCGACCTTGAGGCCGTCAAAATAGGAAAGCCTCACCGGCATATACCGTGCGTCACCCTCGTCGCCAAAATCGCTCCTGGAAAAAAAGGCATCGAGCAACTCTCCGTGATAGAGGATGATGTGCTTCTTGCCAGGGGTCAAATGATGAGCCAGCGAATGGAGCTGATGCAGAATTCTTTCACTCCCCACCGGCTCGAAAGGGATCCCCCATATCATGATATCCTTATATTCAAAGGGCCTGTTCACGTCGGTGAGAATAACGGTATCCTCACCGAAATACATCCCACCGGCATAAGAATCTCTGTCGTGATTTCCGGGGATAAGGCAGATCCGAAAGCCGGTGTCGGAGAGGAGCGCTCGAATGTTGGGCCTGAGGTCTTCGGCGTTGACGTCTCTGTCAAAGAGGTCGCCGCTGATCACGAAAATTTCTATCCCTTCTTCTTTTCCTATGGCGATCAGCTCTTGGAGGGTCTGCCATCTCTCATCGCCATATTCTTTGAGATGGATATCCGCTGTATGGAGTATCTTCATCGTATATCAACCCCTTTTCACGCCAGCCTCTATCATTGTCCCATTCAGGGAGCAAAACTCTCGCCTTTAGGCGGTAGTAGTTTACTCCTTTCTCCATTAACAGATAGGCAGGCCGACGGCCTGCCTATCACAGATAGTAAGGATTTACAGGAGTCTATGTCTCGAGCTCCACATTCCAGTAGAGGTAGTCGAACCACGACTCGGGGGCCTGCTTGATGTTGATGGTGATTCGCAAGATAGGGAGCCACTCCGGTTTGTCGGGATGGCGCAGGAGCTTCATCGCAGCTTCGTGCGGAGTCTTCCCCCCTTTCTTGCGGTTACAGTCCATGCAACAGGTGACGATATTGGTCCACTCGGTCTTCCCTCCCATCGAACGGGGGATCACATGGTCATAGGTCAACTCCTCGCTGGAGAGCTTGCTTCCGCAATACTGACACTGGTTTTTATCCCGGGCGTAGATGTTCTGACGGGAAAACTTTACCCCCACCTTCTTCTTGCGCACGTACCTGATGAGCCTGATGATGGAGGGGATCCTGATGGTAAAGGAGATGCTTCGCACCTCTCGTTCGTATTCCTCGATGACCTCTACCTTACCCAACGTGACCAAGGTAATGGCCTTCTTCCAAGAAACCACCCGCAACGGTTCATAGGTAGCGTTTAAAAGTAAGGCGTGCTCCATCTCTCGACCTCATGGGAAGTTCATAACATCACATATCTTATACCCTTTTTTCGCTTGCGCTGTCAAGGCCCTCGTGGTTTACCTTCCGGGGCTCTTCCTAACCGGGGCTCTTTTCCATTGACAAAAGTAAGGCCAGAGGTATATTTTTTAATGCCTTGCCGCAACAGTGCTAAGTTTTACATGAGGGGGAATAGGGAATGAAACGCGTGGGAATCATCGGGACTGGTTCCTATCTTCCGGAAAAGGTCTTGTCCAATTTCGATCTGGAGAAGATCCTCGATACCAACGATGAGTGGATAGCGACGAGGACGGGGGTCCGAGAACGGCGGGTGGCCAAGGATGACGAGGCGGCCTCAGATCTGGCGAAGGTGGCGTGTGAACGGGCCCTCATGGATGCCGGTATTGCGCCTGAAGAGGTAGAGCTCATCGTCATGGCCACCATTACGCCGGATACCCACTGCCCTGCCGGGGCCAATTGGCTGGAGGCAAAGCTTGGGGCGGTGAATGCCGTCAGTTTTGATGTCACCGCTGCCTGCACGGGTTTTATTTTCGCCCTCTCTGTCGCTGAGCAGTATATCAAGACCGGAATCTATCACAATGCACTCGTCGTCGCGTCGGAGATCATGACCAGAACGTTAGATTGGTCCGATCGAGAGACCTGCATCCTCTGGGGTGACGGCGCCGGGGCAGTGGTGATCACGGAGGTGGAAGACGGCAAGGGGATTCTTTCCACCCACATACACACCGATGGGGCGGGCGGGGATAATCTTCTGATGCCTGGAGGCGGCTCTAGGACGACCCCTATATCATACGAGAGCGTGGACAAAAAGCTTCATACCCTGAACATGATCGGGGCCAACCAATCCTTCAAGGTGGCAGTGAAGCGATTCGCCGAGGTCTGCGAAGAGGCCCTCTACCATAATGACCTCACCTTGGATGATGTCAAGGTAATCATCCCCCATCAGGCAAACCTTCGCATCCTGCAAGGGTTGGCCAAGCGGTTGGGCATTTCTATGGATAAGGTCTACGTGAACATTGACCGGTACGGTAATATCTCCTCCGCTACGGTCCCCATTGCCTTGGACGAGGCGGTGAGAGACGGCACCATCCAGCCCGGGGATCTGGTCCTGTTGGCCGCCTTCGGCGGCGGATTGACGTGGGGGAGCTCTCTCATCAGATGGTGAGCGGCTTTGTGATTACCATGGACATTAAAAAAATAAAAGCCCTGTTCCTCTTTTAAACATCCGTCTAAACAGACTTAGTAGTATAGTTTGGGGGTGAAGAGGAATGCATAACATCATGACCATCCTTTCAATCCCGCCGCATCGTACAAGATGTAAAAAGACATATTGACAATTACTCTTTTTACTACGAAAATATTACGCATGATGGGTAACCGTTAACAAAGAGCAGAGGGAGGTACCTATGTCTGTGAGAAAGGTGATCATGGTAGGTGTCGTCGTAACAGTCCTCGCCTGCCTTCTGGGCGCACCCCCTGTGGCATGGGCTGAGGAAACCGAAAAACCGACGGGAACGGAGATCACCGTTGATCTTATCATTGCCCGTCCTATCGGCGTCGTGAGCCTGGTAGCGGGGACGGCTATTTTTATTGTCTCCTACCCCATTGCCCTCTTGACCGGGAGTGGGAAGAACACTGCCGATGCACTGGTGGCTGAGCCGTATGAGTTTACCTTTGTTCGGGGGCTGGGAGAATACTAAAGCAGGACGGTGCATTCATCGTCTCTCCGGTATCATCGCCAACCCGGATAGCTGGAAAACGAGATTTTAGACGTGTAGCACATCCCAGCGGCACTATTTTGAAGTCCCTACAGGCCTTCTCTTTGCAATAGGCAAGAGAATATAACGAAACGAAGGGGAAAAACTATATCTTCTCGGAAAGGGCGTTAGATTTCCGAGCCAACCTTTTGATAGTCAGAACTGCGGTAAGTTCCTTGTATCCTTGTCATGAAGATGGATAAGAGAAACGATCTTGACCCGCTGCGGCACATTGCCTACAGTAAGGTTCACAACATTATCACGCGGGAGACGGGAGAAAGTATGTACTTCATCATCCGTTTGTTGAGCAACATGGCAGCTATCCTCATCATCGCCTATCTCTTGCCAAAGGTAGTCAGGGTGGACAATTGGATGGCGGCCTTGGTTGCAGCCTTTCTCTTAGGGGTCGTCAACACGTTCTTGCGACCCATTTTGGTTTTGCTCACCCTCCCCATCACCGTTGTAACCTTTGGGCTCTTCCTGCTGGTCATCAATGGGTTGCTGTTTTGGTTGGTGTCGGCTGTCGTTCAAGGATTTCACGTCAATGGTTTTTTAGGGGCGTTGATCGGCACGATCCTGATCAGCATCGTGAGTTGGATATTGTCCGGCTTTGTAAACCCTTAAGGAATCCTAAGCCAGGCCCTTGTAGTTCCCTCCTTGCTGCCGTTCGAGCGGCGTAGGGAAAATGTGACGGATTCGCATGGATAGCGATCCCATCGGCCAAGACACTGTCTGCCGGAAGAAGTTCCAAGCCATTGAAAAGTCAGGGCAGGATCGTTATATTAGTACCTAGGGAAAACCGAGCTCTTAGCTCCTCGTTGGCGCAAGCCGACGTTGCGGTAAACAGGGGTCCCCCATTTTACCCCCCCCATGTGCCGGGTTTTCCCCTTGTACTATCTCACTTGGGGACCAGGGGGGAAATTTGATTGATACCCTTGTGTATGAGAGACATTCTAGCTAAACGCGCATAAAAAATGGCAGTGGATATATATTGCTTTAGTATAGTCTTTATGATATTTTTTTATCTTTCTTTATGTTGTAGTTACAAAAAGTCTCGTGGAGAAGAACCGTGGACTATAAGAAGACCTTGAATCTTCCCCAAACACCTTTTCCTATGAAGGCAGATCTGCCGAAGAAGGAACCCGAGATGCTCAAGAGATGGGAGGAGGAGGGGTTATATAGCAAGATCCTGAAGTCAGCGCGGGGGCGGGAAAAATATATCCTCCACGATGGCCCCCCGTATGCCAACGGACACATCCACATGGGGACCGCCCTGAACAAAATCCTCAAGGACATCGTCGTTAAGGCCAAATATATGGGCGGTTTCGACAGCGTCTATGTACCGGGGTGGGATTGTCATGGTCTGCCGGTGGAACATGAGGTGGATAAGATGCTGGGGGAGCGCAAAAAGGGGATGAGCAAGGCCGAGATCAGAAGGCAGTGCAGGGATTATGCCGCTGCGTTCGTCGATATCCAGCGGGAGGAATTTAAGAGGTTGGGGGTGCTGGGGACCTGGGCAGACCCGTATCGCACCATGGACTACGAGTACCAGGCTACCATCGTGCGGGAGTTCGGGCAGTTTGTAGAGGGAGGCTATCTCTATAAAGGAAAGAAACCGGTCTATTGGTGCGCCACCTGCCATACCGCCTTGGCCGAGGCGGAGGTTGAGTATGGACCCCACCAATCACCCTCCATTTTCGTCAAGTTTCCCATGATCTCCGATATCGGAGAGACCTTCCCCTCCCTGCAGGGGAAAAAGGTCTCGGTGCTCATCTGGACCACCACCCCCTGGACCATTCCAGCCAACCTCGCCATCGCCCTCCATCCTGCCTATAAATATGTGGCGGCAGAGGTGGACGGTGAGGCCTACCTCGTGGCAGAGGACCTGACAGCGATCGTGATGGATACCCTTGGGATCAAGGATTACCGGGTGCTGGAGACCTTTGAGGGGAACGTCTTGGAAGGGTTGAAGTGCCGTCACCCTTTTATTGAGAGGGAATCAGTTATCATCCTGGCCGATTACGTTACCCTGGAAGCGGGTACGGGCTGCGTCCACACAGCCCCCGGGCACGGGCAGGAGGACTATGAAAGCGGTCTGAAATACGGATTGGCGATCTATGCCCCGGTGGACGACGATGGCAGATTTACCCCAGATGTAGAGTTCTTCGCCGGTGAATTCGTTTTCGATGCCAATAAGTCCGTCAATGCCAAGCTGGCTGAAGTAGGTGCGCTGTTAAAAGAGGAAGAGGTGGAGCACTCCTACCCGCACTGCTGGCGGTGTAAAAACCCCATCATCTTCCGCTCAACCGAGCAGTGGTTCATCTCCTTAGATCATAATGGGTTCAGGGAACGGGCCCTGCGGGGGATCGAAGAAGTTCAGTGGATTCCTGCATGGGGGAAGGAGCGGATCTATGGGATGGTAGCCAATCGGCCCGACTGGTGTGTCTCTCGGCAGAGGATTTGGGGTGTCCCCATCGTGGCCTTTTACTGCGAGGGGTGTGGCGAGACCCTCCTGCAGAAAGGTCTGATAGACTTTGTCGCCGACCGGTTTGCCCAGGAGGGGGCGGATATCTGGTTTGACGAGCCGGCCAATAAGCTCCTTCCCCCGAAGACCGCCTGCCCGCACTGCGGGGGCGACAATTTCAGAAAGGAAACGGACATCCTTGATGTCTGGTTCGACTCAGGGGTGAGCTGGGCCGCGGTCCTGGAGAGGCGAGGCGCACTGAAATTTCCCTGCGACCTCTATCTGGAGGGGAGCGATCAACACCGCGGGTGGTTCCACTCGTCGCTGCTGGCCTCAGTGGGGACCAGGGGAATGCCGCCGTACGCCAGCGTTCTCACTCACGGCTTTGTGGTTGATGGTGAAGGAAAAAAGATGTCCAAATCTGCGGGGAATGTAGTGGCCCCCGATGAAGTCATTCAAAGGTTCGGTGCCGAGATCCTGCGGCTGTGGGTGGCGGCGGAGGATTACAGGGATGACATCAAGATCTCCCCGGAGATCCTCGACCGACTCACCGAGGCCTACCGAAGGATCAGGAATACCTGGCGTTACATGTTGGGCAATCTTTATGACTTCGACCCCCAACGCCACAACGTACCTGCTCGGGAACTCCTGGAGATCGACCGGTGGATCCTCCACCGCTTCCAGCGGTTGGTGGAACGGGTCCTCAAGGCCTATGAGGAATGTGAGTTTCACATCATCTATCACGCTGTGCACAATTTCTGCGTGATAGAACTGAGCTCCCTTTATCTAGACATCCTCAAGGACCGTCTCTATACTTCCTCGCCCCACTCCCCCAAAAGGAGATCTGCCCAGAACGCCATCTACCGCATGCTCAAGGGTATGGTGAGGATTATGGCCCCAGTCCTTTCCTTTACCGCCGATGAGGTGTGGCAGTACCTTCCCAGGGAAGGTGGGGAGGAGGAGAGCGTGCACCTTGCGAGCTTTCCCCAAACCGAAGAGGAGTGCTTCGATGAGGCCCTGGAGGAGAAATGGTCGCGGTTGTGGGAGGTGCGTGAAGAGGTGACCAAGGCATTGGAGAAGGCCCGTAAAGACAAGGTGATCGGCCATCCCTTGGATGCCGAGGTGAAGGTGAAGGCGCCGCAGAAGCTCTCCGACTTGCTCCAGGGATTTGGCCCGGAGTTAAGGGAGATCTTTATCGTCTCTCAGGTGTCACTGGAGAGTGACGGGGATACCTCTGAGGTGACGGTAAGGGTAGAGCGGGCAGAAGGGGAAAAGTGCCAGCGCTGCTGGGTCTATGACACGAGCGTGGGGGAGAAAAAAGACCACCCGGAGATTTGTAAACGCTGCTTCCAAACCATTGCGGACGGGGAGCGATGAAGAGAAAGTACCGGATTGTATTGATTGCGTTCGTCCTTCTCCTTGCCCTGGATCAAGTGAGCAAACTCTCTATTGAGCGCTCCTTCTCCCTCCATCAGTCCAGAGAGGTCGTCCCGGGATTTTTTGCCATCACCCACGTGCAGAACAGGGGGGCCGCCTTCGGTCTGCTCGCCAGCCTTCCCGGTGCTGCAACCTTCTTTGTCGTCATATCCTTGATAGCCATTGCCCTCATCCTTATGTATGTCCGCCAGATGAAGGAGGAGAAGTTGTTGACCCCTCTTTCTCTTTCCCTTGTCTTGACAGGAGCGGTGGGCAACTTGATCGACCGCTTCCGCCTAGGGGGGGTGGTGGACTTCCTCGATTTTTATTACAAAGGGTGGCACTGGCCCGCCTTTAACGTGGCGGATGCCTCCATCACCATCGGGGTAATGTTACTGGCCATCAAGATCCTGCGGGGTGGAAACAAGGACGCGAGGGAGGTGCACTAATATGCATCCCGTACTCTTCCAAATTGGAGTTTTAACTATCTATAGCTACGGGTTGATGATCGCCATTGGTATTATGGTGGGATTATTCTTGGCGAGGCGGCAGGCGGCACGGGAGGGGATTGATCCGGACAAGATCATGGATATCACCTTCTATATCCTCTTGGTCGCCTTGATCGGCTCCCGCCTCCTCTTTGTGCTCATGAACTTCGAGGAATACGCTGATAATCCCATTCAGATCTTCAAGATATGGGAAGGGGGGTTGGTCTTTTACGGCGGGTTCCTGCCGGCTGCGGCCATAGGGATCTGGTATATCAAGAGACTCGGCCTTCCTCTCTGGAAGGTGACCGATATCTTCGCCCCCTCCATCGCCATCGGCCACGCCTTCGGCAGGATCGGCTGCTTTTTAGCCGGGTGCTGTTACGGTAGACCGAGCACCCTCCCCTGTGCCGTCACCTTCACAGACCCCCGCAGCCTGGCTCCTCAGGGGATCCCCTTACACCCCGCTCAGCTTTATAGCTCTCTCGGCCTCTTTGCACTCTTCACCTTTCTCATGTTTTTACGGAAGAAAAGGACGTTTCACGGAGAGGTTTTTTGGTCGTATGCCCTCGGCTATTCCATCGTCCGCTTCTTTGAGGAGTTTATGCGGGGAGACCCCCGCGGCAGCATTTTGGGAGGGCTTCTCTCTACGTCCCAGGCCATCAGTATCCCCCTCGCTGGAATTTCCGTGGTGATGTTACTATATTTAAGGAAAAGAGGGCGTGTGGGAAATGTCCGTCGCTAAAATACGCGTCTATCCTGATCCGATCCTCCAGGTCAAGGCCGCGGAGATCGAGAACATTGACGGCCGGGTAATACGCTTGTCCGACGAGATGGCGGAGATCATGTATGCCGCTCCTGGTGTCGGCTTGGCTGCACCGCAGGTTGGGGTTTCCGAGAGGATCATCGTTGTGGATGTTCGACACACGGAGGGGGAAAAGGAGCTCATCACCCTGATTAACCCACAGATCATCGAGATGGAGGGAAGGATCGCGGAGGAGGAGGGCTGCCTCAGCGTGCCGGGGATCAGAGAAGACGTCGTCAGGGCCAAAAGGGTTCTGGTAAGAGGTTACGACCTGAGCGAGCGACAGCGTGAGATCGAGGCTGAGGGGCTTTTGGCGGTGGCCTTCCAACATGAGATCGATCACCTGGAGGGTATCCTCTTTATCGACAGGATAAGCCGCCTGAAGCGAGGGATCATCCAGCGAAAGATGCGCAAGCTGATGCGGGAGGCTCAGACGTCTAAAGAGAAGGAGTGTACACTCTTTTAAAGAATGGATTCCGGTAAAAGGAAGCTGCGGACCATCTTCATGGGGACCTCGCCCTTTGCCCTCCCCGCGTTGAAGGCCCTGGCCGATTTTGAAGAGGTGATCGCCGTGATCACCCAGCCCGATCGCCCCAGCGGACGGGGGAGAAAGATATTACCTCCTCCGGTAAAGGAACTCGCCCTCGCCCTCGGCCTCCGTGTAAAACAGCCGGAGCGGGTGAAAGACCCTCATTTCATCGCCCAGATCGGGGAATTAGGGCCTGAATTGATCGCGTTGGCGGCCTTCGGGCAGATCCTCCCTCCCGCCGTCTTAAGCTTATCTCCCTCGGGATGCATCAACGTGCACCCATCTCTCCTGCCCAAATACCGGGGGGCGGCCCCCATCAATTGGGCCATCATCAACGGGGAGACCAGGACAGGGGTGACCACCTATTTCATGGATGAAGGGATGGATACGGGTGCCATCCTCTTGGTTCGGGAGGTGGAGATAGGAGAGGATGAGACAGCCCAGGAACTCGGTGAGAGGCTTTCACATGTGGGAGGGGAACTCTTGGTGGAGACTATAAAGGGTCTCAAGGCAGGGACCCTGCAACCGATCCCCCAAGATGCAAAAGGAGCCTCATATGCCCCCCTCTTAAAAAAGGCGGATGGCCTGATTCAGTGGGGGGGCAAGGCAGGCCAGATCAGGAACCGGATACGGGGGATGGTACCCTGGCCTGTTGCCTACACCGTGTGGGGAGGCAAGATGATAAAGGTCTATAAGGGAGGGATCGGAGATGGTAAAGGAGCCCCCGGCGAGATTATTGCCCTCAACAGGGGCATAGAGGCGGCCTGCGGCACGGGGTCGCTGGTTATCGAGGAGCTGCAGTTAGAGGGAGGCAGAAGGATAGGGTGGGAGGAGTTTATCCGCGGCCACCGATTGACCCTGGGGGAGCGCTTGGGGTAATATTGAGGTAAGTATATCAGCGTTCAGTCAGGATCAGTTTGTAGTCATGGTTTTCCTGTTTTTCAATCGGAAGCGAAATTTCCGACAGCAACGAACAAATACTCGCTGCTGAATGCTGACCACGGAGTGGTCGCAACTGTATACAACATATGAATCAAGGAGGTACGATATATGAATCAGATGAAGACCTATATCCTCATGGCACTACTCACCATTCTCCTGGTCTGGATCGGGGGCTTGGTTGGGGGCCGCAACGGGGCTACCTTCGCCCTTGTCTTTGCAGCCGTTATGAATTTCGGCGTCTACTGGTTTAGTGACCGCATTGTCCTCAAGATGTACCGTGCGCAAGAGGTAACCGAGGCTGAGGAGCCGGGTCTCCATCGGATTGTGAGGGAGCTGGCCTTGCGGGGTGGGATCCCTATGCCCAAGGTCTACATTATCCCTAACGATGCCCCCAATGCCTTCGCTACAGGACGGAATCCTCAGCATGCGGCAGTGGCGGTGACCACAGGGATCAAGAAATTGTTAAACGAAGAAGAGCTCAAGGGGGTTTTGGCTCATGAACTCTCTCACATTCGCCACCGAGACATCCTCATTGGGACTATTGCCGCCACCATCGCGGGGGCTATCAGCTTTATAGCTTCTATGGCCCGTTGGGGAGCCATATTCGGAGGCGGCGATGACAGAGAGGGGGGTGGTATGGCTCAACTCGCCGCCATGTTTGTTCTTACCACCCTTGCCTCCATTGCGGCGCTCCTCATCCAACTGGCCATCTCCAGATCCCGGGAGTACCATGCCGATGAAGGAGGGGCCCTCCTTGCCGGCAACCCCCTCTATCTGGCCAGGGCCTTGGCCAAGCTGGAGGCCGGGGCGCAACGAACCCCTATGCAGGTCAACCCTTCCACCGCCCATATGTTCATTGTTAATCCCCTGCGGGGGAGAGGGATCCAGAGTCTCTTCAGCACCCATCCCCCCATGGAAGAGCGCATCAGGAGGTTAGAGGCGATGGCCGGGAGGTAGCTAAGGCACCTACCATCCCGATAAGTCGGGATAGTTTTAGGGGTCAAGGATGCGAGGGTTCAAGGATTCGAGTGAAAATCATGCAAACATGTTTGTAGAACTCCTGACCTCTTGGACCCCTGAACCCCCTTCCGCGTCAGGGGGCTGACAATGAACATGTGGGCGGTAGAGGGGTTGACTTGCATGGGGATCCTCTTTGTCCCGGCATCGAGCTTGGCCAAGGCCCTGGCCAGATAGAGGGGGTTGCCGGCAAGCTGGGCCCCTCCTTCATCGGCATGATACTCCCTGGATCTGGAGATGGCCATCTGTATGAGCATAGCGGCATTAGGGGCAAGTATGGACATAATGATAAGACCGATCCATCCGATGCCCCCTTCCTCATCATCCGAACCTCCACCCATAAAGGCGGTCCATCTGGCCATGTTTGCCAGGATCATTATGGCCCCTGCCATAGTAGCTGCAATGGATCCAATAAGTATA
>CAYHAB010000309.1:0-3950 GCA_964354505.1 uncultured Thermodesulfobacteriota bacterium | reverse complement strand
GGCCGGGGATGAGACGAAAGATCCGTTCTTGCTCGGGATAGGTCAACTTGGTTTGAAACCCCACGAGGTTGTATAAGGTCCCTTCCTTGTTCTCCTGGCGAAGCTGCACCACGGCAAAGGGTTGCTTATTGATACGGGGGTCCAGCAACCCCACCGGCTTCATGGGGCCGAAGGCAAGGGTGTTATCCCCCCGCTCGGCCAGGTCCTCGATGGGGAGACATCCCTCAAAGGGGATGATCTTTTCAAATGCCCGTAAGGGGACCTTGTGCCCATCCCGCACGGCCGTGACAAAATGATAGTATTCATCTTTGTTCAGGGGGCAGTTGACATAATCTGCCCCCCCCTTGCCGTATCTGGATCCCTTAAAGGCGACCTCGAAGTTGATGGAGTCCTCCGTAACGATGGGGGAGATGGCGTCGTAAAAAGCGAGGTGACGACTGAGGGTCAACTCCATGATGGCATGAGCCAGGGCCTCGGAGGTGAGAGGGCCGGTGGCGATGATTACCATCCCTTGCTTTGGGATAGAGGTTACTTCTTCCCGGATGATCTCTACGTCCTCCCTGGCCTCCAGGGACTCGGTGATGAGGCGGGAGAATATCTCCCGATCCACGGCCAGGGCGCTGCCAGCAGGGACCCGGCTCTCCTCAGCCGCGCGAATGATGAGGGAGTTCAGCCTGCGCATCTCCTCCTTGAGGAGGCCAGGGCCGGTATCCAGCGCCTCCGACTTGAGGGAATTGCTGCAAACAAGCTCCGCCAGGAGGGGGGAGTGGTGGGCCCCCGAGAACCGCTTTGGCTTCATCTCCAAGAGGGTCACCGGTATCCCCCGGTTGGCCGCCTGCCAGGCCGCCTCACACCCGGCCAACCCGCCGCCGATGATCAGAAGTCGCCCTTCACGCATGTTCTGTTTCCCAATACGCTTTCTCTCGCAACTTCAGGAAGAGTAATGCTTTTCTTTTTATCACAGCTCTCATACCCATACAACGGAAAAACCCCGCATAGGACTGAGTATCATATATCACGTCGCAACTGTAGCCTCAGAGAGGAAGCACATATATTGACTTGGAAGGGTTATGCCATTACCATTAGGGTGCAACGCTTTCCCGTTCATCTGGAGAATGTGAGAGGATTGAAGAGGTCAATTCCATTTGTCTCTACCCGCTCATGACAACAAAGAGAAAAGGGATACCCTTCAAAAGGTCGCTGAGGCCTTGATGGAAGAGTATGGCGTACCAGACATGGGTCCTCCGGATGATCCTTTAGAGGTGTTGATCCGCACCGTGCTCTCCCAAAATACCAATGATAGAAACCGCGATCTGGCCTATGAGGAGTTGAGGAGGAAATTTCCCCGCTGGGAAGACCTTGTAGGGGCCGATCAAAAAGAGATCGCCGAGGCCATCAAGGTGGGAGGGTTGGCCCGGCAAAAGTCGGCGAGGATCAGGGATATCCTTCGGTGGGTGCATGATTGCTGGGGGAGCATGACCCTTGCCCCGCTCTGCGAGATGCGGACCGAGGAGGTCATGGGGATCCTGCTCGGTTTGAAAGGGGTGGGGTTAAAAACAGCCAACTGCGTGTTGGCCTTTGGCTGTGGGCGTGATGCCTTTCCGGTAGACACCCATATTCTGAGGATCGCCAAGCGGTTGGGACTGATACCCGGGCAGACGACGGCGGATAAGGCCCACGGGCTTTTGGCCCGGCTGGTCCCCGACGGCAGGGCCATCCCCCTGCACCTCAACCTCATCAGATATGGGAGGGAGATATGCAAGGCCCGCCGGCCACGGTGCGGGCGCTGTCTCTTCCCTGACATATGCACCCTCCCCCTGGAGCAACGAGGTGAATGAGGACTGGTTAAGGGATAAAGATAATTCCTATGGAATGGAGGAACTCCTGCACCAGACCAAGAGGGCGTGGGAGCGCGGGGAAAAGCTCGTCATCTCAGGGTTGTATGGGGGGAGCAAGGGATTCTTCATCAGCCTCCTCGGCAGGGAGGGTTTCCCCCTGCTGATCATCACCCCTGACCAGGATGAGGCCGAGGCCTTGTGGGCGGATATCCGCTTCTTTGCCCCTCCCGAAGAGCAGGAGCGGGTGCTCCTCTTCCCCTCCGATGGCATCCCGCACGGGGACATCCCTCCGTGGGGTCTCATCTCCCAGAGGATGAAGGTGCTGCGGCTTGCCGCTGAGGGGAGTGCCGCCGTGGTCATCGCCCCCATCCAGGGGCTCCAGAGAAAGGTCCTCCAAAAAAAGGCCCTGCTCTCGGCCCTCATACGGATCGAGGCGGGAGAGGAGCGGGACCGTGAAAAGCTGGTCAGAGAGATCATTGCCCTCGGCTACAGCCGGGTGGAGATGGTGGAGGAACGGGGGGAGATGAGTCTGCGCGGCGGAGTTATGGATATCTATCCCCTTGATCAGGATTATCCCCTCAGGATAGAGTTCTTCGGCGATCGGGTGGAATCTATGCGTTCCTTCGACAGGGAAACGCAGCGATCGGCGTCGCACGTCGTGGAGGCCGCCATCACCCCTCTTGCGGGAGAGGGAGAAGGCACCCTTTTTGATTACCTCCCCTCTAAAATACCCATACTCCTCGACAACCCCGTGGAGGCTGAGCGAGCGGCTGAGGACTTTTGGGAGCAGTTGAAAAGGGTCGGCAAGGAAGAACACTATCTTCCTCCCGATACAGTAACGGCCATGATAAGACAGAGGCAGCCGGTTGAGATAGGGGGGTGGAAGTTCGCCGCCCCGGAGGGCCGCGCCCCCGCTTGCGTTACCCTCCGCGCCTCCTCCAACGAGGAAATTGCAAGGAAGATCAAGGCAGAGGGGTTGAAGATCTTGGTGCAGGAGGTGGATGGGTGGCTGAAAGAGAGGTGGATGGTCTATATCACCGCGCAGACGCCGGGTCAGGGAAAACGGCTCGTGGAACTCCTGGATGATTTCGGGCTGAAGGCGGCAGCAAGAGAATCCTTCCCCCTCCATCCCCTGAAAGAGCGCGGCCGCTTGCTGGTTGTGGTAGGGGACCTCAGGGCCGGTTTCCGCCTCCCCGGCGAGGGACTGGCAATAGTGACGGAGGAGGAGATCTTCGGGCTGAAGAGGAGGGTCGGCCATGGCAAGCGGGCCCAGCCGGCACCCTTTTCCACCTTTGAGGACCTCAGGCGGGGGGATCATGTCGTCCATGGCGACTACGGGATAGGACTTTACTGGGGTTTGACCAGGCTGGAGGGGGAAGGGGTAGAGAACGATTACCTCCTCATAGAATACGATGGAGGGGATAAGCTCTACGTCCCCGTTGACCGATTCAATTTGGTCCATAAGTATATCGGGGCAGATGAGGGAGCGCCCAAACTCGATAGGCTGGGAGGAACATCCTGGGGGAGGACCAAAAAGCGGGTGAAGCGGGCAATAGAGGAGGCAGCCAGAGAACTCCTGGAGATCTATGCCACCCGTAAGTTCCTTCAGGGGTTCTCCTTTTCCCCCCGCGATGCCTACTTTAAGGAGTTTGAGGCGGCCTTCGCGTATGAGGAGACCCCCGATCAGGGGGAGGCCATCGAGCGGGTGATGGCGGATATGGAGGAGTCGAAGCCTGCGGACCGGTTGATCTGTGGGGACGTGGGCTATGGGAAGACGGAGGTGGCCATCAGGGCGGCATTCAAGGCCGCCCTGGACGGCAAGCAGGCGGCCGTGCTCGTCCCCACCACTGTCCTGGCCCAGCAGCACTTCCTGACCTTTGCCTCCCGGCTGAGGGACTACCCTTTCGTGGTGGAGAGCCTGAGCAGGTTTAAGTCCCGTGCCGAGCAGGAGGAGATCCTCCAGCGCCTCAAAGAGGGGAAGATCGATATCATCATCGGGACCCACCGCCTCCTGAGGGACGATGTCTCCTTCAGGGATCTGGGGCTGTTGATCATCGATGAAGAGCATCGATTTGGTGTCACTCATAAAGAACGATTAAAAGAGATCAAGAA
>CAYHAB010000308.1:0-3333 GCA_964354505.1 uncultured Thermodesulfobacteriota bacterium | reverse complement strand
GTCTTGCCGTGGGTACCGGCTATGGCGATGCCATATTTCATCCTCATCAACTCTGCTAACATCTCGGCGCGCGGGATCACCGGGATCATCTGGGCCTTGGCCTCTTGGATCTCCGGATTGTTCCCCCTGATGGCCGAAGATATCACCACCACATCAGCCCCCTGTACGTTCTCCCTCTTGTGGGCATAAGTGATTCTGCATCCCAATTGGCGCAAGCGTCTCGTGATCTCCGTCTCCTTCGCGTCTGATCCTGTAATACGATAGCCGAGATTAAGCAGCACCTCTGCTATGCCGCTCATGCCGATTCCCCCGATTCCGACAAAGTGTATCTGCTGATTTTTTCTCTTGTACACACCTGTTCCTTAATTCATGCTCAGCAATTGGTAGCATTCATCGACGATGCGGGCAGCAGCATCAGGACGCCCCAGAGCAGCAGCCCCCTTTTCCATCTCTTTTAATGCCCTTCGATTGTGATAGAGGAGGAGGATCTCCTCGGCCAGCCTCTTTCCCGATAGCTCCTCATGGGGGAGCATCTTCCCTGCGCCCTGCTTTACTAAGACCTGGGCGTTTTTACGCTGATGGTCGTCTGCAGCGTAGGGATAGGGTATCAGGATCGAGGCCCTTCCCCATGCGCAGAGCTCGGTTACGGTTGCAGCCCCGGCCCGACAGACCACCAGATGGGCCTCGCGATAACAGGGGGCCATCTCATCGATAAAGGGGTAGGCTGATGTCTGAAAGCCCTTCCCTGCATATTGCCCGGCCACCCACAGGTAGTCCGCTTCGCCGGTTTGGTGGATGATCCTCAAATCCTCTTTTATCTCCTCCAGAGACGGCAATGCCTCTATCATCGTCCTGTTGATGGTGGCGGCCCCTTGGCTCCCCCCGAGGATGAGAAGGGTGAATATTTTCCCTTCTCGCCGCTTCTCCTTTCCCCGGAGGACCTCCCTGCGAAGGGGGTTGCCCGTCACCCTCGCCTTCTTTGGGGGAAAGAACCGAGCGCCTTCAGCCCACGAGAGAAACACCCGGTGGGCTAACCGAGAGGCCATCCTATTGGTCAAGCCGGGGTAGACGTTTTGTTCTTGGATCGCCCGCTTTATACCGAGCAGGGAAGCGGCGAGCAATACGCCGCCGGCTGAGTATCCCCCCAGGCCGATGACCAATTGGGGTGAGATCTTGCGCAAGAGGGTTAAAGACCGCCATATCCCCAATAATAGGGTGGAGAGACCCGCGACCTTTCCCCACCATGACCTCCCCTTCAAGGGGGCAGCGGGAATAGGTATCAGTTCAAACCCCCATCGGGACAGTATCCGTTTCTCTAATTCCTTACCCGTTCCGATAAAGATGACTTCCCACCCCTCTTTCCTTCGGGTAAACTCCTCGGCCAGGGCTATGCCGGGGAAGAGATGTCCGCCGGTCCCCCCCCCTGCAATGATGACCTTGCCGGTCATTTCTTTTCTCCGCTGGCTGAGATGCTCAATAGTATCCCTACTCCTACGAGATTCATCACCAAGGAAGTTCCGCCGTAACTGATGAAGGGTAGGGTGAGTCCCTTGGTGGGGAGCAGCCCCAATACCACCCCCATGTTGATGATCACCTGCAGCGCAATCATGCAGGTGATCCCCATGGCCAGATGGGATCCGAAGGTGTCTTCGGTCTTGAGGGAGATTCTCACCCCACGCCAGATCAGGAAGGCGAAGAGGAGGATGACCACCATGATCCCGATAAACCCCGCTTCTTCTCCCAGGATGGCGAGGATAAAATCGGTATGGGCAGCGGGAAGGAAGAAGAGTTTTTGTTTTCCATCGCCAAGTCCTACCCCCCACGGTCCGCCAGAACCCAAGGCCACGAAGGACTGAATGATCTGAAATCCCATGCCCTGCATATCCTTCCAGGGATGAAGGTAGGCTATGAACCTGCGATAGGCGTAGGGGAATCGGGTGATAAAGACGTAGAATGCCGGTGCCGCGAGCAGCGGGAGTGTCAAGAGATAAGAGAGCCTCGTCCCCCCTATAAACAGGAGGGTCATGGTCAACATCCCCATGAATATAGCCGTGCCCATGTCCGGTTCTAAGATAACCAGGAGGATCATGACCCCGGAGATGGCGATGACGGGGAGAAATCCTCGGAGAAACTCTTTGATTTTATCCCCCTTTTTGGTCAGAGAATAGGCTATAAAGATCACCAAGGCCAGCTTCCCAAACTCAGAAGGCTGGAAGGTGAACCAGGGGGTCGTCAACCACCTCCTCGCCACCCCCACACGAAGACTCAACCCGAGTCCGGGGATCAAGACTAGGACCAACAGGAGGATGCTTAAGGCGAGGATGAGGTAGGTCTGGGCGTTCAATCTGCGATAATCGATCTTCATGGCCCCCACCAAGCCGATTAGGCCGATGAGGGAAAAGAGGAGCTGTTTTTTTAAAAACTTGAAGCTGTCGTTGTACGTGATCTCGGCCACCACGGCGCTGGAGCTGTAGACCATAATCCACCCGATGACCAAGAGGGCCAGGACTATATAGATGAGGATATAATCGTACCCTTTTTTCATTCCTCTTCTCCTGCGCGCTTGAGGACCATCTCCTTGAAGACTCTCCCCCGCTCCTGGTAGTCCTGAAACATGTCAAAGCTGGAGCAGGCCGGTGACAAGAGGATCATATCGCCCCTCTGGGCCAGTTTCCAGGCCAACTGCACCCCTTCTTCCATCCCTTCTACCAGGTGGACGTGAAGCAGGTCCTGGAAGGCCGCTTGCATCTTCTCCTTTGCCTCACCCATCAGGATGAGGGCCTTGGTCCGCTCTTTGATGATCCCCCTCAAGGGGGAATAGTCACCCCCTTTGTCCCGTCCCCCTGCCAAGAGGATAATCGGCCCCTCGAGGCTCTGAAGCGCCGTGAGCGCCGAGGCCACGTTGGTGGCCTTCGAGTCGTTGTAAACGCCCACCCCCCTCCATTCACCCACCAGTTCAAGGCGATGCTCAAGGCCTTCGAACGACGCCAGGGATTTCTCGATTGCTTCACGCGGCACACCACACACCTTGGCCGCTCCGACGGCGGCCATGATGTTTTCGACGTTGTGCATCCCTTTGATTTTTACCTGTTTCAGGGAAAATTTTTCTTCCTCGCCTTTTTCTTGATACACAATGGCATCTTTATCCTCCAGCCACACCCCTCTCCCCCTGCCTCTCTCTCGGCTAAAGGGGAGGAGTTGCGCCCTGATCTGAGGGATGAGGGCCCTCACGCTTGCATCAGCATTGTTTACCACCGCCCAATCTCTCGGCCCTTGATTGAGGAAGATCCTCGCCTTGGCCGCCGCGTACGCGGCGAGGGTAGGGTGGCGGGT
>CAYHAB010000307.1:0-6572 GCA_964354505.1 uncultured Thermodesulfobacteriota bacterium | reverse complement strand
CACCACGTGGAGGGCCAAGGTGGTCTTCCCTGAAGACTCGGGTCCAAAGATTTCCACCACCCTCCCCCGGGGGAGGCCCCCCACCCCGAGGGCTAGATTCAGGCCCAGAGAACCGGTGGATACGGTCTGAATCTCCGCTGGTCGTACATCAGCTCCGAGGCGCATGATGGCCCCCTTGCCAAACTGCTTCTCAATCTGTGTGACGGCTACGCCGACTGCCTTATCCTTTTCTTTGTCAAGTTCCATTTACATCCTCCCTGGTGGTGAGTTATGGAGAAAATAACCACCACTATCTCCTCTCCCCTGGGGGAAAGGAGATAAATCTAAATTTCAAAGTTCGTGGTTGACGAAACGGTCATTCGGAATTCCTCTTCATTAGATCGCTAACGGGATAACTTTCAACTTGGTATACTCCGCTCCCATCGGTTTTAAGTGGCTCCGGAAGAGGATGATCTCGCGAACCTCCATGGTCCCTACGTTGCTCTCTTTGATATCCTCGAGGGTCTGGGTAACTGTTCCCTTCCCCTTTCCTGAAGAGAGACGTCCTAGCGTTAGGTGTGGGGCGTAATCTCTCCCCTCCTTCATGAAGCCGAGCCCCTCCATCCCCTCTTCAACCCTGGCCTGCACCTTCTTGAGCAATCCGCTTGGATCATCAACCCCAATCCAGATAATGCGGGGATTCTTTGTATTGGGGAACCCTCCGCACCCCCTGATCCCGATTGTGAAGGGCGCTATATCCCGGGTACTTTCCTCGACCTTGCTGACGATTCCCCCGATACGATCCGGATCTACCTCACCGAGGAACTTGAGGGTGAGGTGGATACTTGCTGGCCGAACCCAGCGTACGCCTCCTATCCGCTCCTTTAACCCTTCCTGGATCCTTTGCACTCCCGCTGCTATCTCTTTGCTGAGCTCTACGGCGAAAAAGGTCCTCCACCCCGCCATAGGTTTCCCCCGCTATCTCGTCGCTGGCTCTGTCTTCTTTTTATTCGACGCCATCACCCACTTCCTGTACCACCCTCGCACGAAATTCACCGGCCCCAGCAAGAGATAGACGAAGGAGATGATGAAGAGCATGATTGCCGGTTCCGCCACTACCACCACGATGGTCAATGTCATGGTCACGAGGGTGTTAAATGGCTTCCTCTTGAGGAGCTCCAAATTCTTGAAGCTGGGATAGTGGATATTGCTCACCATGAGGAAGGCGAGGAAGTAGATCATGAGGAGAAGGACGAGATGTTTGGTCTCCCCTGTTTCGCCCAAGTGATGGAGCAAGAGGACGGTAGCTGCGATGACCGCCGCTGCCATCGGGATCGGGAGCCCCCGGAAAGATCGAGGTTCCACCGTGTCAAGTTGGACATTAAACCGGGCCAATCTGAGGGCACCGCAGGCCACATAGAGAAAGGCGGCCAGCCACCCGAACCTCCCATATGGCTGCAGGGCCCACGTGAAGACCAAGACAGCCGGGGCTACACCGAAGGCTACCAGGTCTGAGAGGGAATCGTACTCCACACCGAAACGGCTGGTAGTCTGGGTCAAACGGGCCACCTTGCCATCGACTCCATCAAAGAAGATGGCGATGAAGATGGCTACCGCCGCAATGAGATAATCCCCCTTAAAGGCTGCAACGATGGCATAGAACCCGCCGAAAAGACTTCCTGAGGTGAGCAGGTTGGGCAATAAATGCACCCCTCTCCTCACCCCTGCTCTCGTTTTCTTATGTTTTTTCTTTCTCATGGTATCACCCCCAATACGCTCTCTCCCGCTTTTACACGTTCCCCCTTCCGAACCCTTACTTCAATCCCGTGGGGAAGGTGAACATCCAGTCTGGAACCGAAGAGGATAGCTCCGAAGATCTCCCCTCGCTGCACCTGGTCACCCCTGCCCACATAGCAGACGATCCGGCGCGCCACGATGCCGGCCACCTGAGTAAAGCGCAACTGCAACCCGTCGGCGCTCTGCAACTGTAAGGTGTTCTGCTCGTTCTGTCGCGAGGACTCTCCTTTGTTCGCCGGCAGAAATCTCCCCTTCCGGTATCGGATTTCCTCGATTGTTCCCGCGGCAGGCGCACGGTTCACATGGCAGTTAAAGACGGACATAAAAATACTCACCTTGGTGGCTCCTGCACCCTTTTCGATTGCTATGATCCGTCCGTCGGCGGGGGAAAGGATCAGCCCTTTGCCATGGGGGATGCGGCGGGGAGGATTTCTGAAAAAGGAACAGCAGAAGATGGTCAGCGCGAGAAAGGGGAAAAAGAGATAGGTCTTGCCCCACAGCCCCCCGATCACCGTGATCACGGCAGGGGGGATGAGATATGGTATCCCCTCCACGACGAAGGGGAATGTTTTCCTGTTAAGACGCATCCTTGCTCTCTATCCAGCTCATCATCCTGCGCAATTCCCTTCCCACCGTCTCTATTAAATGCGCCTGGCCCTTCTTGCGCAGGGCATTGAATACGGGACGGCGGGCTTCATTCTCCAGGATCCACTCACGGGCAAAACTACCATCTTGTATCTCCTCGAGGATCTCCTCCATGATCAGGCGGGTCTCCTCGTCGATGATCCTCCTGCCTCTGGTCAGGTCTCCGTACTCAGCAGTATCGCTGATGGAGTACCGCATATAGCTGATCCCCCCCTCATACATCAGGTCGACGATGAGCTTGAGTTCGTGGAGGCACTCGAAGTAGGCGATCTCGGGCTGATAGCCGGCCGCCACCAGCGTATCAAATCCGGCCCGCACCAACTCCGTCACCCCTCCACACAGGACCACCTGCTCACCGAACAGATCCGTCTCAGTCTCTTCCTTAAAGGTGGTTCCGATCACTCCCGCCCTCGTCGAACCGATCCCCTTGGCATAGGCGAGGGCTACCTTCAAGGCCTCTCCCGAGGCGTCTTGCTCCACCGCCACCAACGCAGGGACTCCTTTTCCCTCCACAAACTGCCTCCTCACGAGGTGGCCCGGTCCTTTGGGCGCTATCATGATGACATCCACAGAGGGAGGGGGTATGATCTGTCCATAGTGGATGTTGAACCCATGGGAGAAGACCAGGGTTTTTCCCTTTTTGAGCTCTCCCTCGATCTCATCCTTGTATATGCGGGGCTGCGCCGTGTCGGGCGACAAGATCTGGATGATGTCACATCGCTTGGCCGCCTCCTTGGCCGATACCGGCGCGAACCCATGATCCTGGGCCAGGCGGTAGTTGGCCGTTCCTTCCAACTCGGCTACGACAACTTCCACGCCGCTTTCCCTTAGATTTTGACCCTGGGCGTGCCCTTGACTGCCGTATCCGATGATTGCGACCTTCTTTCCATTCAGGACCTTCAAATCGGCGTCTTTATCATAGTATACTTGTGCCATCGCTTCCCCCTTTTTCTCGCTGGTGTTATCCCCTCACCAGGGCCACACGCCCCGTGCGGGCTATTTCTTTGATCCCCATGGGTTTGAGGAGATCGAGAAAGGCCTTGATCTTCTCCTCATCCCCGGTCACCTCGATGGTATAGCTTTTCATGCTCACGTCCACCACGTTGCCCCGGAAGATGTCAACGATGCTGAGGATCTCCGCGCGGGTTTCAGGTTTCGCCGCCACCTTGACGAGGACCATCTCTCTTGCCACATACTCCTTGCCCGCCAGATCCATTACCTTGATCACGCACACCAGTTTGTTGAGCTGTTTTGTGATTTGCTCGAGGATCTGATCGTCCCCCCGGGTCACGATGGTCATGACCGACACCTTGGGGTCCAAGGTCTCTGCCACCGAGAGGCTCTCGATATTAAATCCCCTCCCGCTAAAGAGACCTGCTACGCGGGCCAGGACGCCAAATTCATTTTCCACCAAGACATTAATCGTATGCAGCATCTCCCCTCCTCATACCAAGAGCATCCGATCGATTGCCTCGCCAGCAGGCACCATGGGATAGACCCCTTCCTCCGGCTCCACGACAAAGTCCATGAGCACGGGCAGCGGGGTCCGCAGGGCCTCCCGAATGACGGGGACCACCTCTTCCGGCTTGGTGGCCCGCAGCCCCATGGCTCCATAGGCCTCGGCAAGCTTGACGAAATCAGGGCTGACTTCACCAATATGGGTCATGGCATACCTGCGCTCATAGAAGAGCTCTTGCCACTGTCTCACCATCCCCAGGTATCCATTGTTGAGGATGGCCACTTTCACCGGAAGCTTATACTGCACAGCGGTGGCCAACTCCTGAATATTCATCTGGATGCTCCCATCACCGGCGATATCAATTACCGTGCGGCTGGGAAAGGCTACCTGGGCCCCGATGGCGGCGGGCAATCCATAACCCATGGTCCCCAGACCACCCGAGGTGAGTAAGGTGCGAGGGTGATCAAAGAGGTAGTATTGGGCGGTCCACATCTGATTCTGTCCCACCTCGGTGGTGATAACGGCCTCGCCTTTGGTCATCTCGTAGATCTTCTCGATGACGTATTGTGGTTTGATGACCTGATCCTGGCGGTAAGTGAGGCGATGGGTATTCTTCCACTTCTCTATTTGATTGTGCCACGGCCCCGGAGACTTCCGGTGCTCATCAACACTTTTTTCCTCCTTGAGAAGGGCGAGCATCTTTGCCAGAACCCTCTTGCAATCCCCCACAATGGGGATATCCACCCTCACGTTCTTGCTTATGGACGTGGGATCGATATCGATATGGATCTTTTCGGCCTTGGGGGCAAAGGCGTCGATCTTCCCCGTCACCCGATCGTCAAACCGGGCACCGACGGCGATGAGGAGGTCGCAGTCGGTCACCGCCATATTGGCCCGGTAGGTCCCATGCATTCCCAACATCCCCAGGGAGAGGGGGTGCGTGCCCGGGAAACCACCCAGGCCCATCAAGGTCGTCGTGACAGGGATATTGAGCATCTCCGCCAGTTTGGTCAATTCCTGAGTGGCGGCGGCGGCGATGATTCCCCCACCGGCATAGATCACCGGCCTGTGCGCCTTGAGCATCAGATTGAGGGCCCGCTTGATCTGTTGCATATGGCCATCGAGCGTGGGCTGATACCCCCTGATATGGACCTCCTGGGGGTATTTGAAATCGGTAACATTTGATGCGATATCTTTGGGGAGATCTAACAGTACAGGACCGGGCCGTCCAGACCTGGCGATATAAAAGGCCTCCTGCACGATCTTGGCCAGATGGCGCACATCGGTAACCAGATAGTTGTATTTTGTGCAGGGGCGGGTAATCCCTACGATGTCCGCCTCCTGGAAGGCATCATTGCCGATCAAGGGGGTGGAGACCTGTCCCGTTATGGCGACCAACGGTATGGAATCCATGAAGGCGGTAGCGAGCCCCGTGACGGTGTTGGTGGCCCCCGGCCCAGAGGTGACGAGACAGACGCCTACCTTGCCGCTGGCCCGGGCATATCCATCAGCTGCATGGACCGCTCCCTGCTCATGCCGGACCAGGATCATCTTAAAATCCCAACGGGAAAGCTCGTCGTTGACGGGGAGGATGGCCCCTCCAGGGTAATTAAATATTACCTCTACCCCTTCCCGCTTGAGGCACTCTAAGAGGATCTGGGCCCCTGTCTTTTTCATCCCTTCCCCTCCAGCCGACGACGATGCGCCGCCATAATCTCCTCCATCTTGTCCTTTAAGGCAAGCTTTCTCTTCTTCAATTCCTCTCGCTTCAACCGTTCCGCCGGGGTCAAAAAGGACTTCTTGTCCAATTCCTCCACCTTCCGATGAAACCAGTTATGCTCCTCCTTTAGTTGTCGAAACTCCTCATCATCCTCCGACAACCTCTGCATCAGTTCTTCATCTTGCATGAACGACCCCCAATCGGTTGATTAAAAATGTTAATATATTCATCCTCTCCTTGTCAATTCATAAAGAGGCAGGACCTTCCCCAAAAATCTTCCATCAACTTTAATAACTCAATGATATTGCATTGTTACAGGTGATGAAAGATGGAGGCGTTTGTTTTGAGGAAAAATATGGCCTCCCTCGGATATGATACGCATCATGGATTTTTTAAAAAATCCGCAGGATGCCTGCAGGGGCCGCTCTGAACAGAGCGCAGGTAAGCGCTCACTGGCGGGCTCAGCGATTGGGGCTCAGATTCCGACACTAGCCCCCCCATCGAGGAATATCACCTGGCCGGTGATATAGTTCGCCTCATCGCTGGCTAAAAAGAGGTGCAGATTGGCCACCTCCTCGGGCGTCCCCATCCTGTTGAGGGGGATCCTCTCCAGGGCGAGTTCTCTGATTTTGTCGGTCATGGCGGCGGACATGGGGGTATCGATAAACCCCGGCGCGACGCAGTTCACCGTAATGTTCGAGCGCGCATATTCCAGGGCCAGGGTGCGGGTCAGACCGATGACCCCCGCTTTGCTGGAGGAGTAGTTGACCTGCCCCATATTTCCCCGCGCTACCACCGATGCGGTGTTGACGATCCTTCCATACTTTTGCTTTCTCATGGGGCGATAGGCGGCCTGAGAGCAGAGGAAGGTCCCCTTGAGGTTTATGTCCACCACGAGGTCCCACTCCTCCTCCGACATCCTGGCGCACAAATTGTCCCGCGTGACCCCGGCGTTGTTGATAAGGATATCGA
>CAYHAB010000306.1:0-3169 GCA_964354505.1 uncultured Thermodesulfobacteriota bacterium | reverse complement strand
GTCAGATAATATGCGGGAGAGTAGACGCAGGCCGTAATTTCATGTGGTTATTTCATTGACTTTCTTTTCTGCAAGTGCTAAATTCGTCACCGCAGTAATGCTCTGACTTTGGTCCAACCCAACAACTTAACCTTGACCTTTTGGAGAGAATCATGGGGGGAGAATTCCAAAAGGTACCCTTCCAGAACCTCCGCTGGGGCCATTCCCGCTGGGGTTTTGTTGCTTTGTCTTTCCAATCCACAGCAGCATCAAGTCTAGAAATAATCTCAACAACACAGGTAGGCATCTTAACCCATCGTCTGGATGATTCTATCCAAGGAGGATGAACCATGAAGAAGACTTGCACCTATTGGGTCGTCGTGTTCTTGCTCGTGTCAGTTGGATCTACAGTCTGGGCTGATCCGATCGTGAAACATATCTATTACCAAAGGAAGACTACGCTATCTGTCCCCAAAACTTACACCTTTAGGTTCAGCCTCTGGGAAGAAGAGTCAGGAGGGGCGACTCCGGTGTGGGAGGAGGAGAAGCCGCTTCATCTCTCAATCTCAACCCTCAAGACGTACATTGGCGATGCAAATTCACTCGATGGGGTGGATTTCTCCCAGCAGCTCTGGGTGCAGGTGGAGAGAAAAGTGAAAGCAGGATACGTGCCGGTGGGATCGAGAGAAATACTCGGGATCGTTCCTTATGCCATCTGGAGTGAGGTGAGCGGAAGCAGCGGAAACGGTGGCAGTACACTGACGGGTGTGACCGCAGGGACAGGACTCATTGGAGGAGGGTCTTTCGGAAATGTGACACTGAACGTAGGTGCAGGGAGTGGTATTAGTGCGGAACCTGACTCGATTTCCATAGCTCCGGGCGGAGTCACAAATTCAATGTTGGCTGATAACGCGGTGACGAGTGGAAAGATCGTCGACGGCCAGATTGGAGAGAACGATCTCACCAGTGGGGCAGTTACGAAGTCGAGACTCAGCGCTTCAGGAGGCTCCAATGGCCAGGTACTGGGAACGGACGGATCGAACCTGATCTGGCAGAGTCTCGACTCCATCGGAGGTTGGGTCGACGATGGATCCGTCATCCATTTGGCCGCAGGAACGGACAGGGTTGGAATCGGGACAGCAACTCCTGGCAGCAGCAACAAACTCGAAGTGAGCGGTTATACCGTGATTGGCTCAGACTCAAAAGGGATAAGGATGCGAACCGATGGGAGCGCAGTCGATTTAGAAAGTTTGGGATCCGCTCTCGCAATCAATTATGGTTTGGGACCAAGCCAGAACACTTATCTAAATGTGTACGGGGGTAATGTAGGCATTGGGACCGAAAATCCTCAGCAGAAATTGCATGTGGGCGGCATTGCCCGTTTCGATGTGGGAGGCGGACAAATAAGCGTCAGCAGTCCTGGAGGCTGGCCGGGTCTCATCGCTTATTCTCAGAACGGGCACCGGAGAGACATGGCCGTACGCGATGGAGGAATTAGTTTGGAGGTGAGCACTTCCTCTTCGGCACCACCCACAGGAAATGGGATTACCATCAGTGAGACTGGCGGCAACGTGGGCATCGGCACGGTCAATCCCCAACAAAAGCTGCATGTGGCGGGTCTTGCCCGTTTTGATCTGCCTAGCGGCCAGATCAATATGAGTACCCCTGGAGGATGGCCAGGTATGATCGCGTTTGCTCCCAATGGACACCGGAGGGATGTTATCGTGTGGGATGGAGGAATCAGTATCGAGGTCAGTTCTTCCACATCCGCACCCCCAACAGGAAACGGTATTACCATCAATGAGACCGGACGTCTGATCACACGCGAACTTGAGATCACCGGTGGCTCAGATCTTTCGGAACAGTTCGAGATTCGGAACTCCCGCAGAGAGATTCCATTGGAGCCTGGACTGGTCGTGGTCATCGATCCGGAAAACCCAGGATCGCTAATGGTCAGCAGTCAACCCTACGACCGAAGAGTTGCAGGCATCATCAGCGGAGCCGGGGGACTGAAGCCCGGTATGCTGATGGGACAAAAGGGATCTGAGGCCGATGGAGGAAACCCGGTTGCTCTTACAGGACGTGTCTACTGCCGGGCCGATGCTTCGAAGGGGTCTATCGAACCAGGAGATCTTCTGACGACATCCCAGACTCCAGGACACGCCATGAAAGTGACGGATTACACTCAAGCTCAGGGAGCCATTCTCGGAAAAGCCATGTCTTCCCTTAAGTCTGGACAAGGGCTCGTTCTGGTTCTCGTCAGTCTGCAATAGACCAGGAGGTTCGAAATGAATAGACGAATTCGCCGAGACTCAAAGTCAAGCTGGGTTTTGAGAATAGTCCTTGTCTTGTCCCTGGTCTTCACCCCTGTTTTGCTGGAAGCTCGTGAGCTGACAGAACAAGAGGTGCGGGCTGCTGTCCAAACATGGGTTCGTCATGTGACCGCTGACGCAAGACCGGATGCCGTCATCGAAAAAATGGAATCGTATGAGATAGATGGAGAAAGAGTTGCATACATCGCTCATCTTGAAGAGGGTGGCTTCTGCCTGTGTGGCACGAACGACGTTGTCCTTCCGGTTTATCTTTATAGTCCCGGAGGTAAATTCTCTACCGGCAATCCATTTTACCAATATGTCCTCTGGGAAATTGCCGAGAGGACAAGGATGGGGGAGGCAAGGGACAGAATGCTTGCCCCTCGTCTCCGGAATTTTGAAGCGTTGGTGGTCGAACGCGCTTTATTCTGGAGAGAGCGTATTTCGGGGATGGTGCGAAAAAGAGAGAGATCTGTTGAAGGATTGGACGCCGCCCCTGACAGGCTGGAGCTCCCCATGACGTCCTCGTGGTCTCAGGGATCACCCTACAACGATCAATGCCCTGTTCTCACCCCCGGATCGGACGAGCATGTCGTGGTAGGCTGCGGAGCGACCGCCATGGCACAGGTCATGTATTATTGGAAATGGCCAAATACAGGCGTGGGCAGTCACAACATCAATTATCAATTCCGGTGGAGAAACAGCTGGGATGAAGAGCCTCTTTCGAATAATCCAAGCATTCCTGCCAATTGGGGCGGAGGTGGCCGTCTGGAGTGGACACCGAACAATGGAGGCCGCTTGCGCATGAACGGCTACTGGGACGGAAGCGTTTATTGGGGAGCAAGAACCCTCAACAATGATTCGGCCTTCGTTACAGC
>CAYHAB010000305.1:0-8009 GCA_964354505.1 uncultured Thermodesulfobacteriota bacterium | reverse complement strand
GATATGTCCGCTGACGGTGGGTTGGGTGAGATATACAGCCTCCCCTGCCCGGGAAAAGCTCCCCAGTTCGGCCACTTTGCAGAAGGTTTCGAGGTGTTTCATGCCCATCGGCGCTTGGACTGCGGCTTGCCTCAGGATGTATAACTTGTTACTATGATATCGGGTTCGCAGCAAAAGTTCAAGGAGAAATCGCCCATGGTGAGGAGGGGGAAGGGAGCGTTGTTGCTATTCGGAAAAGGTCGTACAGGAGAACTGCGTAATGTCCAAAATCATCCTTGGCATTCACGGCCTTGGGAATAAACCGCCGGCGAGGCTCCTCGGGAGATGGTGGAAGGAGGCCCTTAAAGAAGGCCTCAGGGCCAATGGTCATCCGAGGCATCTCTTTAAATTTAAGTTGGTCCACTGGGCTCATTTCCTCTACCCCAAGCCGCTTGACCATAACGTTAGAGATAGGAAACATCCCCTTTACATTGACAATCCATACATCCCTGCCGGCATAGCTATCAAGCAAAGACCGAACAAGTTAAGAAAAAAGTTCCTTGCCTATATTCGACGGCAGTTAGCTAAAATCATTTTAAATGATGATTTTTCTATAAACTACGCTTCGGTCAGTGACCTCATTATACGACGCTATTTCAGCGACCTTGGCATCTACTACGCCAAGACGTGCCTCGACAGAAAAAAAGCCGCACGCCCGGCAAAAGATGTGCTCCGCGAAGAGCTTGCCCGGATCTTACGAAAATATAGAAGAAAAGATATTGTGCTCATCGGGCATTCCATGGGCTCAATTATTGCGTATGATGTGCTGACCAACTCCGTACCGGATATCAATATACACACGCTGGTAACGGTGGGATCTCCATTAGGGTTGCCGCCGGTAATGCTCAAGATTCTAGCGGAACAGAACAAGAAGCCTAAAAAACATATCACTGGCAGAACTCCGGAAAATATAATAAAAGCATGGTACAATTTCGCCGACCCCGCGGACAAAATTGCGGTGAATTATAAACTCAGTGACGACTATGATAAAAATTCAAAAAACGTTCGAGCCATTGATACAATCATCTACAATAACTATGAATATCAGGGAGAACGCAATCCGCATAGTATTTACGGCTATCTGCGGACGCCGGAATTTGCGCACGTCATCTATAACTTTCTGAGTGAAGGAAGACCGAAGTCCCTCATCAGGTTAAGCGATAACATAAATCAACTATTAGATAAGGTGGAAAAAATTGTGAGCTTTGTGAAACCAAAAGTAATGAGGCGTCCATAAAGTGGCACCCAGCCCTTATTACCCGCACGAGATCATGGTATTTACTTCTTTGGAAAAAGGGATATAATTCATCTGTTTTCGGAAAGAGATTGGAAATTAAGGGGATGTAAACAGCCATTACCAACGCGAGCCCACAGGAGCAGGGGCATGCCGCAGAGGAGTGGGGAGGAAAACCAGACTAAACAATCCAAGGGGCAAAAACGCCCCTTTTTTGCTTGGTGCAAATAAGGTGATAAATGAACGTTGTCATATTAAAACATGGAGGCGAGCTATGAAACTCAGATCCGTAGGGATCGTTTTATTCTTTTTTCTCTCCGTTATCCCTTTCGTCTCCGCAGAGGATAAACCATCTGTGGAAATGTTTTCTCCGCAAGGGACGGTCAAGGGTGTCCGTCAGGTCAGCGTTCGCTTTTCGGCGCAGATGGCGCCGTTTGGTGACCCCCGGGGTATTATCGAACCGTTTGAAATAGACTGCCCTGAAAAGGGAACGGGCCGCTGGGCAGATAGTAAAAACTGGGTCTTCGATTTTGAGAGGGACCTCCCTGCAGGGGTTCAGTGCACCTTTAGATTAAAATCGGGATTAAAAACACTCTCGGGGAAGGAGATCGAAGGGCAGAAGGAATTCTCCTTCTCAACAGGCGGGCCTTCTGTCAAAAACTCTATCCCCTATGGGGGGAGCCAAAACATCGACGAAGAACAGATATTCATCCTTACCCTGGATGCCGAGGCGGAGAAGGATTCTGTCTTTAAGAAAGTCTTTTTCTCGGTAGAAGGCATACAGGACCACATCGGCGTCAGGATCATCGAAGGGAAGGAGCGTGATGAAATAGTCAAGGCTCAATTCCGTTATCAAGGCCCGCCGCAACTTCCGACGATCTTCATCCAATGCAAACAGCGATTTCCTGCGAAAGCCAAGGTCAGCCTGGTCTGGGGCAAAGGTGTGATGTCCAGGACCGGAGTAGCAACCAGCCAGGACCAGATCCTCCGATTTCAAACGAGAGGACCTTTTTCCGCCACATTTAACTGCGAACGGGAAAATCCCAACGCCGGTTGCATCCCGATGTTACCCATGTACCTCAATTTCTCTGCGCCCATTTCTAAGGAGCAGGCACAGCAGATCGTCTTAAAGGGGACGGATGGAAAGGTATGGAAGCCCCACTGGGAAGATGAAACAAAGGATCAGTATGTCGAAGACGTCACTTTTAGAGGACCCTTCCCCGAGGGCACGAATTTTAAGGTTCACCTGCCGCCCCAGCTCAAGGACGACGTAGGAAGACCCCTTATCAATGCGGATAAGTTCCCCCTTTCCGTCCGAACCGATACGTATCCTCCCTTGGCAAAGTTTGCATCCCGGTTTGGGATCCTGGAGCTGAAGGCAGACCCTATACTCCCGGTGACGTTGCGAAACCTGGAGCCCGAGATAAAGGCGCGGATGCTCAAGGTGCAAAAAGAGCACGGTCTCCTCGAAAAGGTGACGGGGAAGATCATGAATGTTGCTCCCGAGCGCGGGGATAATGTCCAGGGGTGGTTACGTCGGGTTGCCTCTGCCTCGCGGGAAGGCTCCCTGCTGGCACAGGAGAAGGGAGCCAGGGATTTCAAGGTCCCCAAGCCATCGGGCGCCCGTGCCTTTGAGGTCGTCGGAATCCCGTTAAAGGAACCCGGTCTCTATATAGTGGAGCTTGAGAGCGCCCTCTTGGGATCCTCGCTCCTCGATCCGCCGAGGCCCATGTATGTCCCGACCGCGGTCTTAGTAACTAACCTCTCCGTCCACTTCAAATGGGGGAGAGAATCCTCTCTGGTATGGGTCACCGCCCTTGATAAAGGAGAACCGGTGAGGGATGCGGTGGTGACGGTGAGGGACTGCCAGGAAAAGGTCCTCTGGAAAGGAAAGACCGATGCCAATGGCATAGCCCGGATTGAAGGACCTCTGCCCCTGGAAGAGAAACTTCCCCGCTGTAATTACAAGATGGACTACGATAATTACGCCCAGCTGGGTGCACTGAGATCCCTCGATAGCGGGATCTTCATCATGGCCCAGACCGCCGGGGACATGGCCTTTGCACACTCAAGCTGGGAGGAGGGGATTGAGCCTTGGAGGTTTCAACTCCCCCAAGAATACTCATCCGATCCCTCCATCGTCCATACCGTCTTTGACCGAACGCTGCTTCGGGCAGGCGAGACCGTCCATATGAAGCATCTCTTCCGGCAACATACGATGAAGGGCTTCTCCATGTCTCCCAAAGATCAAATGCCCAATGCCCTCTTGATCGAGCATTATGGCAGTGAGGAAAAATATGAATTCCCCTTGGTATGGGATGCAAACGGAGTCGCTGAGACAAAGTGGACGATCCCCAAGGGGGCAAAGCTGGGCAACTACGGGGTGACCTTTCTTAAAAAATCGAGCGAAAACCAAAAGAAAAAATCCTCTATGAGAGTATCCCGGCAATGGCAGGCAGGGGAGTTCAGGGTGGAAGAATTCCGGGTCCCGCTCTTAAAAGGGCTCATCAAGCCGCCTGTGGAGCCCTTAATCAGGGCCAAAGAGGTCCCCCTTGATATCAGCGTCCAGTACCTCGCAGGAGGGGGGGCGGGCCTCCTCCCGGTAAAGCTGAGGAGCGAACTCCGGCCTAAACAGGTAACCCCTTTTGAAGGATTTGATGATTTTGTGTTTGGCAACGGGCCGGTGAAAGAGGGGCTCGTGCGCAGGGGTGAGGCCTTAGAGGAAGAGGGAGAAGGGGCGGTACCGGGAGGCGCGAAAAAGACGGGTAAGATCCCAGGCATAGACCTGGTCCTCGACAAAACAGGCACGACCCGTGCGCTCATTCCCAATCTGCCCAAGGCAGAGCTTCCCGAGGAAATCCTCGCCGAACTTGAATTCAGAGACCCCAATGGTGAAATCCAGACAATCGTCTCGAAGATACCACTGTGGCCCTCACAATACCTGATAGGGATTAAACCGGATTCATGGGCCATCTCAAAAGACGCCTTTAAGTTTCATGTGGCTGTCCTCGATCTTACAGGTAAATCCATCGCGGGGGCGCCGGTGAAGGTCGATATCTTTGAGAGAAAGACCTATACCCACAGGAAGCGCCTTGTCGGAGGATTCTATGCCTATGAACACTCGACAGAGACAAAAAGGATCTCCACCCTCTGCGAAGGAAAGACCGACTCCAAAGGGCTTCTGATCTGCGAGGTGATCTCCCCCGTATCCGGGAATGTCCTGCTTCAGGCGGAGACCTCGGATGCTGAGGGGCTAAGGACTACGGCCCACAAAGATGTCTGGGTGGCGGGGAAAGGCGACTGGTGGTTTGAAGTGATGGATAATGATCGAATCGACCTCCTGCCGGAGAAAAAGCGGTATGAGCCCGGGGAAACCGCTGTCTTTCAGGTCAGGATGCCCTTCCGGGATGCGACGGCCCTCATCACTGTTGAGAGGGAAGGGGTAACGGAGACCTGGGTGAAGCGGCTTTCGGGGAAGCAACCCATCATCGAAGTGCCCATAAGAGGGTCGTATGCGCCGAATTGTTTCGTCTCCGCCCTCGTGGTGAGGGGTCGCGTGCCCGGTATCAAACCGACGGCCATAGTCGATCTCGGGAGGCCCGCGTATAAACTTGGGATTGCGGAGATTAAGGTCGGATGGAAGGCGCATGAGCTGAAGGTGAACGTATCGCCGGATCGGAAGGTCTATAAGGTCCGTGACAAGGCGAAGGTCAAGATCAAGGTAAAGACCATGGATGGAAAGGCCCCTCCCCAGGGGAGTGAAGTGGCCGTAGCTGCAGTGGATGAGGGGCTCCTCGAGCTGATGCCCAACCGGAGCTGGGATATCCTCTCTGCCATGATGGGTCAAAGGGCGTATGAAGTGCACACCGCGACAGCCCAGATGCAGGTCATTGGGAAACGTCATTATGGACTCAAGGCGCTGCCGCCGGGGGGCGGCGGCGGCAAACAACCGACCCGGGAGCTGTTCGACACCCTCCTCCTCTGGCAAGGACGGGTGGTGTTAGATGCAAGGGGGGAGGCAGGGATCGAAATACCGCTTAATGATTCCCTTACCGCCTTTAGGATTGTGGCCGTGGCCCATGGGGGCGCGGGCCTCTTCGGCACGGGTTCGGCATCTATTCAATCGACCCAGGACCTGATGCTCCTTTCCGGACTCCCCCCTCTCGTCAGAGAAGGCGATCAATTCCCTGGGGAGTTTACCCTGCGCAATACAACGAATCGCGTAATGGCGCTGGATGCCTCTGCGAAGGTGGATGGTATTGCAGGGCCTTTGCAGCCAATAACTATTTCTCTGCAGCCGGGGGAAGCGAAGGAAATCGGGTGGGAAATCTCCGTACCTGCTGGCGTTGAAAAACTCGGTTGGGCAGTGGAGGTGAAAGAGAAGGGGGCCCCCGGCGTTGACAGGATCAAGGTAACGCAGAAGGTAGCCCCCGCGACGCCGGTCAGCACGTTTCAGGCCACCATTGTTCAAATAACAAAAGACTATCGCCTCCCCGTTGAACGGCCTAAGGATGCCCTCGCCGGCCGCGGAGGAGTGAAGGTGATTGTGCGGCCGAAGATCTCCGAAGGGTTAAACGGCGTCGTCGACTATATGAAAAGCTACCCGTATACCTGTATGGAGCAGAAGATATCCATAGCAGTGGCCCTTAGAAATGAGACCCTCTGGAAGAGATGGATTGCTGAGCTCCCCTCCCATCTCGATTCTGACGGCCTCGTTAAATACTTTCCGACATGCCTCTACGGATCTCCGGCCCTCACCTCCTATATCATCGCTATCGGTCATGAAGCAGGATGGGGCATCCCGGAAGAGACAAAAGAGAGCATGGAGGCCGGTCTCAGAAAGTTTATTGAGGGATCGATTACGCGATATTCACCTTTACCCACGGCAGACCTCACTATCACTAAGTTATCGGCCCTGGAGGCCCTGTCAAGGAGCGGAAAGGTCCAGGCAAGGCTCCTCGGCTCCATCTCCATTGACCCCAATCTCTGGCCGACCTCTGCCGTGATCGACTGGTTCAATATCCTCCACAACGTAGGAGATATACCGAAGCGTGAAGAGCGGATACGGGAGGCAGAGCAGATTGTAAGATCCCGCCTCAATTTTCAGGGGACGCGTATGGGCTTTTCAACGGAAGGAACGGATCGCCTGTGGTGGCTGATGATTTCCAATGATGTGAATGCCGTCCGTCTCATCCTTTCCCTCCTCCATGCGGAGCGATGGAAGGAAGATATGCCCAGGATCGTTCTGGGGGCATTGGCCCGGCAGAAGAGGGGCGCATGGGATGTGACCCTTGCCAACGCCTGGGGGGTCCTGGCCATAGAAAAATTCGCAAAGGCCTTTGAGGCTGTTCCGGTCTCAGGGGCAACCCGTGCAACCTTATCAGGGCAATCGCAAGCCGCAGACTGGAGCGCATCACCCAAGGGGAAGGTCTCCATGTTCCCATGGCCGGCAAAAACGGAAGAGGTCACGATCTCCCATCAGGGAAAAGGAAGCCCGTGGGCAACGATCCAGAGCCTCGCGGCCATCCCCTTGAAAGAACCATTCTCCAGCGGATACAAGATCAAGAAGACCATCCTCCCCGTCGAACGGAAAGATCCCAAGCAGTGGAGCCGCGGAGACATCTGCCGCATACGATTGGAGATCGAGGCCCAGGCAGACCAGACATGGGTCGTGGTGAGCGATCCCGTCCCCGCGGGGACAACGATCCTTGGGAAAGGGCTGGCAAGAGACTCCGAAATCCTGACGACGGGAGAAAAAAGAAAGGGTTGGGTCTGGCCGGCCTTTGAAGAGCGCTCCTTCGAGGCGTTCCGGGCCTATTATGAATATTGTCCCAAAGGAAATTGGATTGTCGAATATACCATCCGCTTGAACCAGAGCGGACGCTTTCAGCTCCCGACAACGCGGGTAGAAGCCCTCTATTTCCCGGAGATGTTTGGGGAGATACCGAACAAGACGATTGAGGTTCATCAATAATCGCGTTTCTGAATATACGAGATCATCACCTATGAGAAAAAAGAGGTACTTTTTAGTATTCACCATATTTTTTGCTTTAACCGGCGCCGCACATGCCGTGCCCACGTATGATGCGGTGCGCAGCGCCTATAGCAAATCGGATTCGATCCTCTTGGACCGCCATGGTGATCCCTTGCATGAATTGCGGACGAATCAGCACCAAAGAAGGCTGGACTGGACCGCGCTTTCCGATATCTCCCCTGCCCTGGTGAACGCCGTGATCCAGGCAGAGGATAAGCGCTTTTATGAGCATGCAGGGGTGGACTATAGATCCATGGGAGTGGCCCTCATCAAGGGGCTGGCCTCGGAGGGACTGCGGGGGGCGAGCACGATCACGATGCAGGTGGCCTCCCTCCTGAATCAGGAGCTCCGGCCCAAACGGGGGCAAAGGACCATCTGGCAGAAGGGAAGACAGATCCTCGATGCCCGGGAGATTGAAAAAAGATGGCCAAAACAGGAGATCCTGGAGGCCTACCTTAACCTCATCACGTTCCGGGGAGAGCTTCAGGGTATTGCTGCGGCCTCGCGGGGGTTGTTCGGGAAAGACCCTCACGGCCTTGATCAACCGGAATCCCTTATCCTTGCCTCGTTGATCCGGTCTCCCAATGCCTCTTATGCCGAGGTCTCTGCACGGGCACTGCTCCTCAGACAGGCGCTCAACTGGTCCGTTCGGGAGGATGAGATCAATGCCCAGGTGAACAGGATTTTTTTGACCCCGCCTTT
>CAYHAB010000304.1:0-3038 GCA_964354505.1 uncultured Thermodesulfobacteriota bacterium | reverse complement strand
TCCCCCTTCTCGTCTCTCCTTTCTCTTTACTGCCACCCTTATCAGCAAGGTTCTCGCCGCCGGTGTGTGGTATCCGCAGGGAGGGATGGGTACTATTTCTCAGGCATTGGAGGCTGCCTTTATCGAGGGGGGTGGTGAAGTCCGGTTGCAGACAGAGGTGGAAAGGATTGAGGTAGCGGGGGATAGCGTGCAGGGGGTCATCACCCGCGCAGGGGGGGATTTTCGAGCGCCGAGGGTGGTGGCCGCCATCAACATTCGCCGCACCCTCGTCGATTTGTTGCCGGAGGAATATAGGGGACGGTTCTTCAGCGTGGTCCATGCGTTAGAGTATTCCCTCTCCTCATTCCTGGTATATCTGGGGGTGAAGATGGATTTGGATCGACGTGCCTTGCCATACTTCACCTACGTGAGCCCACGCGATGCACAGGGGGAACATGAACAATTGAGCCGGGGGGTGATAATTCCTGATGATCCCACGATGATCATCACCATACCCACCCTCCTTGACCCCTCCCTTGCCCCCCCTGGCCATCACATCGTGCGCCTCATGACGCCAGCCTCATATGGGTTCCGCAATGAGTGGAGGTTGCACGAACGGCCCAGTTATCTTAAAATAAAGGAAGACATGGCACAGCGGCTCATCCGCATGGCAGAGGACAGGTACATTCCAGGCCTCTCCAGCAATTGCACATTCATCGAGGCCGCCACCCCTCATACCCTGGAGCGTTATACAGCCAATGAAGGGGGCGCTACCTATGGCCTCGCCCCTACGCCCCGTCAGTTCGGGAGGGGGAGGCCGGCCAACAGGACCCCCATGAAGGGACTCTATCTGGCAGGTCACTACACCCGTCCTTCGCACGGGATCGTGGGGGCAGCCATATCGGGGAGATTTGTCGCTGACATGATCAGCAAGGAGCACGGGAGGTAAAAGGTGGACGTCCTCTTTGTTCATTGCCCCAAATTCAAAAACTACTATCGTCCCATCGGTGATTACATCTTTATCAATTACATGCCTATGGGGGTCTTGGCCCTCGCCGACTTCCTCACCCGCGAGGGCTATAAAACCGAGGTCGTCCACCTCGGTGTGGAGTGGATAGAGGATAAGGGATTTTCCCTCATCGATTATATCGCCCAAGAGAAACCAAAGATCGTGGCCTTCACCCTCCATTGGCACCCCCAATCTTACGAGGTGTTGGAACGGGCCAAGAAGGTCAAGGAGGTCTTTCCGGAGATCTTCATACTCCTCGGTGGACTGACCGCCAGCTTTTACCACCGGGAGATCATGGAGCGATTTCCCTGGGTGGACGCTATCATCAGGGGCGAGGGGGAAATTCCCCTCCTACAGCTGGCCGCGGCCATCATCAGAGGAGGTGTCCTTGAGACGGCACCCAACCTGACGTGGAGACAGGGTGACAAGGTCAGCGAGAACCCCCTCGATTATGCGGCTTCTCAGGATATCTTGGATGGACTCCGCTTCACCAATTTTTCTCTTTTAAAAAATCACCGGATGTACATAGACTGGGTCCTCATGCCCTTTTTTGTCAAGGGGTTCTCCAAAGAGCGCAACCGCCTTTTCTTCTCCCTCAAGACCCCCATGTTTGACCTGATGATAGGGAGGGGGTGTCCGGTCAATTGCACGTGGTGCGGCGGGGGAAGAGATGCCCAGATGCTCATTGCTGGACGTCGAAAGGTCATTTTCAGGGATGTGGAGCGGGTGATGGATTCTATAAGGGAGGCCCTGCGCTGGGGCTATGAGACAATGCACGTCTGTTTTGACCCCTATCCGCATCTTCCAGACTACTATCTCAAACTATTCTCGCGGATCAGGGAGGAAAGGCTCACGGTAGATTTCTTTTTTGAATCCTTCGGGCTCCCCACCAGAGAATTTATCGATGGGTTTGCCCGGACCTTTGGTCCCCGCTCCCTGCTCGCCCTCTCTCCCGAGAGTGGTTCGGAGGAGGTACGTCGTCGCAACAAGGGATATTCTTACACTAACCACGAACTATGGGATTGCCTAGAGTACACGAGGGAAAAGGGGGTTAAAGTGGATCTCTTTTTTGGCCTTGGCCTCCCTTATGAAGGGGAGAGGGACTTGGATCAGACCGCCCGGCTGATTGCCCGTATCAGGAGGCAATTCCCCAATGTCCAGGGGATCAGGACCTTCACCATCGAGATGGAGCCGGGTGCGCCCTGGCAACGGCAACCAAAAAAATTTGGGATAGAGACAACGCTCAAGACCTTTTCTGATTTTTACTCCTATCATAAAGAGGAAGAGGAGGGATTTAGTGCGTTCGGCTACCATATACCGGGCTACTTTCCTGATCTGCTTGAGGATAGCGGAGGAGAATTCCAGCGGAGGTTGCAGGAGATAAAGTGCCGTCGCTTTTGTTTTATACACCCTGATGCCCGCAAGAGCAGTTCCCCCTTCTGGGGGAGGATGTTGTGCCGTGCCTCAGCCCTGATGTCGAAGCTGGGGATATGGTAGAGGGGCACAAGAAGTCCAGAGACTCTTTTCTTGTTTTCACTGTAAGTCAGGGATTGCCCTTGGGAAGTAATTTGCTTTTTTCCCCTGGCAAGGCTACAGTATTATAAGTTGCTCGATCAATAAGCTACCTGACTTATTCGAAGGAGGTCAGTCATGTGCGAGTCTACGGCGTATCTGCTCAAGGATGGCAAAGAAGAAGAGATTATGGCCGATATCGCAACCATCATCCCCGAGGGAAAGCGGTTGCGTCTGATCAGCCTCTTTGGCGAGGAAAAGGAGATAGAGGCCTCCATCCATGAGATCAACCTCTTAGGGCATAAGATCCTTTTGAAGCCTGAATAGAACGCTTACCATCAGATCAACCCCCCCCATCCAATCCCATTTGTTGCTAAAATAGTTCCGGCTTGTCAATTTCTTTATAACGCACGGTGTTCATTATACAAATAAGGCATTGACAAATGTGAAAAAAGTGATATCTTTCACAAGTGTTTTTGGGTATGTCCTCATGAATATATCTTTGTAGGCACACTATATTAATTAAGCAAAGGAGGTT
>CAYHAB010000303.1:0-4625 GCA_964354505.1 uncultured Thermodesulfobacteriota bacterium | reverse complement strand
TGTGCGCTCAGGATTGAGCCAGACGGCGCCTTGGGCGGTCTTGCCCATCTTTTCCCCTGATGCCGTGGTGATCAAGGGAAAGGTCATGCCATAGGCCACCCCGCTTTCCACCCTCCGTATAAGATCGGCGCCGGCTACGATGTTGCCCCATTGATCGCTCCCCCCCATCTGGAGGAGGCATCCGTATTCCTGGTAGAGGTGCAGGAAATCGTAAGCCTGCAAGAGCATATAGTTAAACTCCACGAAATTCAGCCCGCTCTCCAACCGTGACCGGTACGATTCAGCGGTCAACATCCGGTTGACGCTAAAGTGCCTTCCAATGTCTCTGAGAAATTCGATATAATTCAATTTTTTCAACCAGTCGGCGTTGTTGAGGAGTAAGGCCTTCCCCTTGCCAAAATCGAGGTATGTGGAGAGTTGCTTCTTAATGCCTTGGGCGTTCTCCTCCACCTCTTTTTCCGTGAGAACCTGCCTCATCTCTGTCTTACCGCTGGGGTCTCCGATAAGGGCAGTTCCTCCGCCTACCAGGGCAATCGGCCGGTGGCCTGCCTGCTGCATGTGCACCAGAGACATAATGGGTATTAAGCTCCCCGCATGGAGGCTCGGTGCGGTAGGATCAAAGCCGATATAGCACGTGATCCTCTGAGAATTCAATAGATCGCGGAGGCCATCTTCGCCGGTGACCCCTTCGATGAAACCTCTCTCTTTTAAGATATCATAGATATGCTGCATGGCTTCTCTTAATCCAATCCCATCTTAACCCGGCGGATTCCGACACTGTGCCCGGTCTCCTCATCCACGTCCACGATTACCCCTTGGAGCTCTATCTTTCCCGTGGCCGGCTCAAACTTGTTGGGAAGCATGGTGAGAAATCTCTCCAGGGCGATATCCTTTTTTACCCCGATCACGGAGTCGCTGGGACCGGTCATCCCGGCATCGGTGATGTAGGCGGTCCCGCCGGGCAACACCCTCTCGTCGGCCGTCTGGACGTGGGTATGCGTCCCCAGAACGGCGCTGACCTCGCCGTCGAGAAACCAACCAAGGGCCATCTTTTCAGAGGTTGCCTCAGCATGAAAGTCGACGATAATCACCTTCGTCTCACGCCGCAAAAAGGAGAGATGTTCATCAGCCGTCTTAAAGGGCGACTCCAAAGATTTCATAAAAATCCGCCCTTCCAGGTTTAAGACGCCGATCTTTTTCCCATGCGAACTCGTATATATCCCGCTTCCCCTCCCTGGCGCGCCAGGAGGATAGTTGGCAGGGCGTAAAAGACGGGGCTCTTGCTCAAGAAAGGGTATGATCTCCTTTTTTCTCCAGATGTGGTTTCCCGTGGTAATGACGTCGACCCCCTGGTCTAATAGCATCGTGGCATATTGGGGTGTTATCCCTATCCCTCCCGATACGTTCTCCCCATTGGCGATGACAAAGTCGACCTCATCGTTCATCAATCGTGGGAGGAATTCCGCCACAGCTCGCCTTCCTCCCTTTCCAACTACATCTCCGAGAAATAGTATCCGCAATCCCGTCCTTCTTTCTATTTTGCGTACTCCACCGCCCTGGTTTCTCTGATGACCGTCACTTTTATCTGTCCGGGGTAGTTCAACTCTTTTTCAATTTTGCGGGCGATATCCTTTGAAAGCATCAACGCCTCCTCGTCGGAGATCTTTTCATTTTGGACGATGATGCGCACCTCTCTGCCTGCTTGAATGGCATAGGATTTCTCCACACCCGAGAAGGAGTTTGCGATCGTCTCCAAATCCTCGAGGCGCTTGACATAGGTCTCAAGCATCTCTCTCCTGGCCCCGGGCCGAGCGCCGGAGAGGGCGTCTGCTGCCTGAAGCAAGACCGCCACGATATTATTGGGATCGGCTTCGTCGTGATGGGCGGCAATGGCATTTACCACCTCTGCAGCTTCCCCATATTTTTTCGCCAGATCAGCGCCGATGGTCGCGTGGACCCCTTCCACTTCATGATCAGCGGCCTTGCCGATATCGTGAAGCAGCCCCGCCCTCCTGGCCAGCTTCATGTTGAGATTCAATTCAGAGGCCATGATCCCGCAGAGGAAGGACACCTCTAATGAATGTTGATAGACATTTTGAGCGAAGCTGGTCCTGTACTTCAACTTGCCGATCATCTTGATCAACTCGGGATGAATCCCGTGTACCCCGACGTCAAAGGCAGCCTGCTCCCCTGCCTCTTTGATACTGGCTTCTACCTCCTGTTCCACCTTGGCAACGATTTCCTCTATCCGCGTAGGGTGGATCCTCCCGTCGCTGATCAACCTCTCGAGGGCTATCCTGGCGACCTCGCGTCTCACAGGGTTAAATCCCGAGATGATCACTGCCTCAGGGGTGTCGTCGATGATTAAATCCACTCCTGTAGCCGCCTCTAGGGCCCGAATGTTTCTCCCCTCCCTTCCAATTATCCTCCCCTTCATCTCTTCATTGGGGAGATTAACCAGCGAGACCGTCTTCTCCATGACGTACTCGCCGGCGTATCTCTGTACGGCCAGGCTGATGACCTCCTTCGCCTTCTTGGCCGCCTGCTCCTTGAGCTCTTCCTCGATCCCCTTTATCTTCTTGGCAGCTTCATATCGAGCCTCGTTTTCCATCCTCTCCATCAGCAACTTTTTGGCTTCTTCAGAGGTGATATGGGCGATCTTCTCCAGCCGCGCCTTTTCCTCGGCCACGAGCTCCTGATACTTTTTGCCCTGCTCCAGCACCATTTTTTCCTTCTCCGTCAGGGCTCCTTCCTTCTTGTTGATCTCAATCTCCTTGGAATCTAACATGTCCACCTTTTTGTCGATATTTTCTTCTTTCTGTAAAAGTCTCCTTTCCAACCCTTGGAGTGCGCCTCTCTTGTCGGCCATCTCCTTGTCAAAGTCGGCCTTAGCCTGATAGAGGGTTTCTTTGGCCTGAAGCTGCGCTTCCTTTTCCACCATCTCTGCCTTCTTCTGGGCCTCGGCTATGACCCTCTCGGCAATCTTTTCCGATGACTCTAATTGAGATTCTCCTAACTTCTTTCGTATAAAAAACCCCACTGCAAGCCCTAACGCGCTGGCGAAGAGAAGGGCAACTATAAAAATCAAGACGGATATCTGCATCGAAGCACCTCCTTGCTGGTATTCGTACGGTAATGTAGGGCTTATCTCAAGAGAGAAAAGGGTGGGTTTAGGATAAGGGATGCCACTCAGGTCAGGAAAGATCCTCCTGCGATTGCTTGTGGCGCATGTGACCAATCTTTAAGCGACTACCTCGATTTGTCAGCAAATTCCCTTACCTCAACAAAGAACTTTTATTTCATCAAAGGCCCGGAAGCCTTTTTGGGGAGGCTAATCCTACACGATAGGTTTCACCCACTCACCTTTTCTTCCCCGTTCACCCCATTTTTAAGGCAATAAATTCCTCCAATCGATCGGCTTTGTCTTGTATGCGATGCAAGAGCTCTTCTTCTTTATCCTTCTCCTGCAAATATTCTTGGGCGATATTCAATGCTGTCAGGATAGCTATATGGAGACTGTCCACCGATTTGGCACTCTCTGCAACCTCTCTCATCTTTCCGTCCACATAAGCGGCTACTCTTTTTGCCTGCTCCTCAGTAAACTCACTCTTCAGTGAATATCGTTGCCCGAAGATCTCAGCTTCAACATTCCTCTTCACCATCGCTGATCCCCTTCATGGTACCATGAGGATCGTTACCTAATCTAAGGGGATTCCCTCTAGCCTCTCTATTAGCCGCTCTATCCTCGTTCGCATCTCCAACCGCTCATTCTTGAGAGAGGAAATTTCTTCTCTCAACCTTTCTACTTCCACCTCTTGATCTCTCATCTTGGAGAAAAACCCTTTTTTCTCCTCCTGCAATGTGGTGTAACCATTCAGAATCTTGTTTAGCCTATCCTCTAAAACCGCAAATTTTTCTATTGCGCTCTCCTCTTCCATAGGACAAAACGATATTAGTCTCCTTTCAGCGGAAAGTCAAGCTCTTACCGATCACCCGATGGTCTCCATCCATGCCTTAAGGTCCCTCAGGGCTCGCTCGGCCATAAACCTACGCCTCTCCCGTTTGCGCCCCTTGTCCCCCACCCCCAGGGGGGGAAAAAGGCCGAAGTTGATGTTCATGGGCTGGTAGTCGCGGGCGTAGACATTGGTGATGTGCCCCACGAGCGCCCCCATGGCCGTGGTCTTAGGAGGTAGGATGATATCCCGACCGTTAAGCGAGTGTGCGGCGTTGACCCCTGCTAAAAGACCCATGGCCGTCGACTCCATGTAGCCCTCCACCCCGGTGATCTGGCCGGCGAAAAAGATTCGCGGGTCATTCTTGAGCTGCAGGGTGCCCTGCAAGAGCCGAGGGGCATCGATGAAGGTGTTCCGGTGCAGACTCCCGTATCGGACAAATTCCGCCTGCTCCAAGCCGGGTATGAGGCGAAAAATACCCGCTTGTTCGGGATAGGTCAGTTTGGTCTGAAACCCCACGATGTTGTACAACGTACCTTCCCTGTTTTCCTGGCGAAGCTGCACCACGGCAAACGGTTGCCCCCCAAAACGCGGATCTATCAGCCCCACCGGCTTCATGGGGCCAAAGGCAGGGGTATCATCCCCCCGCTCGGCCAGGTCCTCGATGGGGAG
>CAYHAB010000302.1:0-3417 GCA_964354505.1 uncultured Thermodesulfobacteriota bacterium | reverse complement strand
ATGCCGTGAGCGCGGTGGCGGCTGCGAGCCGCATCGGGCTTTCCCCTGCCCAGATCAGGAAGGGGTTGCTGACCTTTCGCGGGATCAGGCGCAGGATGGAGGTGGTCGGGGAGACAGGCGGGATAACGGTGATCGATGACTTTGCCCACCACCCCACGGCCATCAGGGAGACGCTGCGGGCAGCGAGGTCCCGTTTTCCGGGCAGGCGCCTGTGGGCCATCTTCGAGCCCCGGAGCCAGACCATGCGCAGAAGGGTCCTGCAGGCAGAGCTCGCCGCGGCCCTCAGGGAGGCCGATCGCGTCGTAATCGGACGGATCTTTTCACCGCCATCGCAAGAGGAGGCATTGGACCCCTACATGGTGGTGCAAGAGATCAGATGGACCAAAGGCGACGCCGCCGCCAACTACCTGGAAGATCCGAATGAGATCGTTGCCCACTGTGTCGCCGGAACAGCCCCAGGGGATGTCATCGTATTAATGAGCAGCGGGCATTTCGATGACCTGCCGGAGAGGATATTCAAGGCCCTCAAAGATCGCACGTGAAGCCCTGCATTTTTTGTTTGGACGCATTGTAGAGGATGGGTTGTTCAGTATTTAAAAATTAGGAGGCAGAAAATATGGCCGATAAAAAAAAGACGGGTAAGAATATCGCATTTAAGGACCGGAGGATAGGACTTATTTTGTTCGGAATCCTTCATATCATCATCGGAACCTTCTGCGCGCTCAGCATACCGTTGACGATAGTGGGCATAATTGCGGCAAAAAGTCTGGATAAGAACTCCGTTCCACCCATGACCGTTGACCAGATGATCCTCGTTGTCCTCCTCTATCTCCTCCTGGCTGTTTGGTTTGTCTGGATGGGGATTGGTTCTATTCTGGCTCGACGGTGGGCCAGGGCCCTGATCTTGATTACTTCATGGCTCTGGCTCATCTGCGGGATAGGTGGGTTCATATTTACCCTATTATTCATGCCAGACATATACGGCTACATGGCCATGAGCGGGGAGGTCCCGCAAGATCTGGCCGTCGTCGTACAGTACATCGTTACGGTGTTTATGGCGATTGTTTTAATAATTATACCGGGGGTCTTCGTGCTCTTTTACAGCAGCAAACATGTGAAAGCGACATGTGAACTAAGAGATACCCGCATTCGCTGGACAGATAAAACTCCATTGTCTGTTATAACCTTAAGCTCCATTTTTGGAGCCATTGCAATTGCGATGCCTTTTCTGGCATTGTACCGTTGGACCATGCCGTTCTTTGGATTTATCCTGAGCGGGATACCCGGAGCGGCAACGGTGCTCGTTTACATTGTGTTATGTGCCTACGCGGCCTGGGGTACGTATCGATTGAAGATTAAGGCGTGGTGGTGCGGGTTTCTCCTGACGATCGCCTCAGCTGTATCACTGGGGATTACCTTCTCGCGTGTGAACTTGTTAGATCTCTATGAAAAGATGAATGTGCCTAAAGAGAGCCTGGAAATGATGAAAGGACTTGGTATGTTGAAAACCCCTGCTATTGACCTTCTTTTCTGGGGGATAGCGTTTATTGGATTTCTGATCTTTTTATTGTATACGAAGAGATTCTTTGCAGCCTCTTCTCAACAGAAAAGTAAGGCGAAAAAGAACTAAGGTGCCAATTTCGCCTTGTGTCCATCTATTGAATTATTTAACGGCTCCCCGCCCTTCCTATCCACGCTTTTTAACCCCTGCGCAAAGCCTTCATCCAGGGTAAAAAACTACTTGAACATCATCAAAACAGGTAGTATAAATAGTGCGCATCGAGGCAAGGGATGATCATCCTTGAGCTAACCCCTTTTAACACTTTTTTAGTGTAACAATATGCCTCAGCAAAAACAATACGGAGCAAAAAATAAGTGAAACTGCCATGGGGAAAATCGGATAACCCTCTGATCTACTCAAATATAGCCTTCTCGCTCATCATACTCTGTGGGGTCTGTCTCTTCCTCTTCTTTTTCAGGTTGGCCGAGACCGGGATTATGTACCCTTCTTGGGAACCACGCAGGATGCTGCTGGCCAAGGATATGGTAAGAAACGGCCATTGGCTGGTCCCCTATCTCCTCGGCAAACCGTACATCTTGAAGCCTCCTGTTCTCCCCTGGCTCATCTCGGCAAGTTCCCTGCTCGTTGGAAGCCCTAGCCTGTGGGCCGCTCGGGCCCCCGTTGCCTTGGCAGGGCTGCTCAATGTATTAGTAACCTTTTTCTTCGCCAAGAGGCTTTTCAATAAGAGAGTAGGATTCCTTGCCGCCTTGATTCTCGCTTCGAGTCTTTTTTACATACAACGTACGAGGATGGCTGAAGAGGACATCATCTTGACCCTCTTTATCAACCTCTCTTTCTTCACCTTTTTTCTGGCCTATTATTACCAGGCGACGAAGAGATATTATATCTTTTTTTATCTCTTCGTCGCCTTGGCCTGTTTGACCAAGGGACCTCCGGGCCTGAGCTTCCCTGTTCTGACCATTATCCCTTTTTTGCTTTTGCGCAGGGACCTTCGTGCTATCAGAAAGATGGAGTTGTTCCCCTGGGCCCTTATCTTTGGCGCTCTTGTCGTGTCCTGGTACATCGTTGCGTATGCCCAAAGCGGGGCGGCTGAGGCGCAAAATTTTTTCATGGCGGATATATGGCACAAGTTCTTCCCGCAAGAGCCGGGGAGACCCTTTTATCAGTACGTAGTCCAGCTTTTCGCCCATTTTTTCCCGTGGAGCCTCTTTCTACCGGCCCTGGCAATCTACATCGTTACAAAAAAGGGGAAGGGGGAGAGGGAATGCTCCCTCTTCCTCCTCTGTTGGATCATCGCCAATCTCTTCTTTTTTTCCCTGGCCGGTGCCAAGCGGAACGAGTATATCCTTCCCCTTTATCCGGCATTAGCCATGTTAACGGCACAGACCTGGGAGAGGTTCCTGGCGGATAAAAAAGATTCCCTCTTCAAGAAGATGACCTTAGGGGGGATCTTCACCTTTGCCTTCTTGGCCATAGGGGCTGGCCTTTTCGGGCCTATTTTCTCCCTGATCAAGTATCCGCAGGATTTACTGTGGAACGGTCTGCTCGGCTTGTTGCTTGTCCTCGGCGGCTTAACGATCTTATTTTTCGCCAAACGCCAGCAGTACATCGCCTTCTTCCCCGTGGCGGCCATCTTGATGATGGGCTTTATCTTCACCTTCACCTGCCATATTGCCCCCACATATCTCAGACATACGACTCCTAACGAATTTTGCGCGAAGGTCGCCGAGCGGGTAAAATCAACCGATGAGCTGATATCTTTTAAGTGTCAGGATGAGTTCATCATCAATGAGCTCGATCGGGCGATTCCGAATATCAGCCAAGAATCAGACCTCGACGGATATTTGGCAGGGGGGAAGCAGGTCTACATCATCATGGATGGGAAGGATTTTTTA
>CAYHAB010000301.1:0-5170 GCA_964354505.1 uncultured Thermodesulfobacteriota bacterium | reverse complement strand
CCTGGTATATCCCCCCGATCCTCTGGAGGTCTACCTCCACGCCTTCATGTTCGGCAGCCACGCCGGGGGCGAGCGGGGCCTGGAAGCAGTAGGGGTTGATCAGGTCGAGATCATCATGCACTCCGGATATTTCCTTTAAATAAAGAGCGTCTCTTGGGATGGGAGAGGACTCAAATGAGGGAGCGCCGCTCTCCAAAGGCTTCATCACGCCCACATCGATTCCCCGGTCCTGCAATACAGCGGCCAGGCCGGCGGCGATGAGGGTCTTCCCCACCCCGGTATCGGTCCCTGTAATAAAAACGCCATCCGCCCTCATAGACATATGAGGCCCTTTCAATCCGTCTTATCTTCTGTCGTACCTTCGGTACGACATTCGGTCTTACCTTTAAATACGACCATCGGTTTAATCTTCGGCGCGCCGGAAGAATTCCCGCACCATCTTGATGGCGCAGAACTTGCCGCACATAGTACAGACCTCATCTATCTGAGGCCTGCTCTCCTCCCGGTACCGCCTGGCCTTCGCGGGATCAATGCATAATTTGATCTGCCGTTCCCAATCGAGTGCCTTCCGCGCCCGGGAGATCTCATCGTCCCATGCCCTGGCCTTTGAAAGACCGCGGGCCACATCAGCGGCATGCCCGGCGATGCGTGTCGCAATTACTCCCTCTCGCACATCCTCAGGGGAGGGGAGCTTGAGATGTTCGGCCGGGGTCACATAACAGAGAAAGTCCGCCCCGTGGTAGGCGGCCAAGGCCCCGCCGATGGCACACACGATGTGATCATAACCAGGGGCTACATCGGTCACCAGCGGTCCCAGGACATAAAAAGGGGCGCCTTTGCAGAGCGCCTTCTCCAACCGAATATTGGTCTCGATCTGATCCAGGGGGACATGCCCCGGCCCCTCGATCATCACCTGCACCTCCTCCGCCCAGGCCAGTTCCGTCAGTTCCCCCAAGAGGAGGAGCTCTTGAATCTGGGGGCGGTCGGTGGCATCGGCCAGGCAGCCGGGACGCAGCCCATCTCCGAGGCTCAGGGTGACATCGTACCGTTGCGCGATTTTCAGGAGTCGGTCGAAGTGTTCATAGAGGGGATTTTCCCGCTCATTATATATCATCCATGTCGTAAGAAAGGCCCCACCCCTGCTGACGATATCCATGATCCTCCCCTGGGTCTTGAGTCGCTCCAGGGTGTTCAGGGTCACCCCGCAATGGACCGTGACGAAATCCACCCCGTCCTTGGCGTTGCGCTCGATGACTTCGAAGATGTCGTCAGCGGTCATATGAATGATCCCCCCCCTGCGCTGGGTTACCTCGATGGCGGCCTGGTAGATGGGGACCGTCCCCACCGGCACGGGGGAACGCTCAAGGATGAGCCTCCTGATGGCATCGATATCCCCGCCGGTGCTCAGGTCCATAATAGCGTCGGCGCCGGCCTCTATTGCCGCCTCCAGCTTCTGGAGTTCCTCAACGGGATCGGCGTGGTCCGAGGATGTTCCGATATTGGCATTGACCTTTACGGTCAATCCCTCTCCAATTCCTCTAGGTCTGAGCCCTCGATGGGCCTTGTTCGCGGGAATAACTACCTTCCCATGCGCCACCCTTTCCATGAGGGTTTGGAGATCCACCCCCTCCAAACGGGCAATTGCCTCCATTTCCGGTGTGACCTCTCCCCTGCGCGCCTTAGCGAGCTGTGTCTCTACCATTGTATGCTCCTGTTGATCTCGATAACCTTCTGAACTACCTCACTTGGATCCCTCCCCAGGATGCGGATCATCGGTTCCTTGCCCCACCCACCCTCGTCGTAGATCACATCGGGCATTGCACCAGCCCTGCTCAAGGCATCCTCGACCCCCCATTCCAGCGAGCGCCCCTCCTCTTCTCTGAACCCCTGCGGCTCCTTGTTACGGTCAAAGCCGAGGACACGTAATTTCTTCACCTCGCAGGCCTTAAGGACAGGGGGGGAGTATCTGATGTTCATGGACGAGCGGAAAGAAGGGTCGTGCTGCATGGCGGTTAGGATGATCGAGGCGATATGCTGTGAAGCGCCAAAGGCAGGGGCAGCGATTGTCGCAATGGCATCCCGCATCCTTATGATTCTGCCGGGGAAGGCGGCTACCTCCCCTTTGTCACGGGCAAAGGGGAGGGCATAGCCGAGGTTGGAGGAGACCTCTGGTATGAGCACCCCTATATGGCTCTCCCTGCTCAACACATCAATGGCCTCCTGCAAGGCCTCGATCACTCTATACCGTTCCCCCTCCTCGGCAACAAGGGCCGGGGGATGAGAGAACTTTTTACCCTTTCCGATCGTCACCGCCGCCTTGATGCTTGCGATGGTCACCTCTCTGCCCCGCTGCACGGCCTCCTTAAGAGAGGCCCCCATGGCCAGCTCCACGGCGATGGCGGCTGATAGCACACACCCCGTCCCATGAACTTCGTAAACAGCCGCCCGCTTCGTCCGAAACTCGGTGAACCCCGCCTTATCGAGGAGGATATCTACTGGGTCTCCTTCCAGGTGTCCCCCCTTCACCAGAACGGCCTCGGCACCGTATTCGCGGATCCGTCTGGCAGCCTCTTTCATCTCTTCAATCGTCCCCACCTCCATACCTGCCAGCACGGCGGCTTCAGGGAGGTTCGGAGTCACCAAGGTGGCCAGGGGGAGCAATTCCTGCCGCAGGGCTGCCCGCCCCTCTTCATCCAGCAGCGGAGTACCGTCTGTGGCAGCCATAACGGGGTCTACCACCAGCCTGTTTATCCGATAGGCCGCCAATTTTTTTGCGACGAGCCTCACCACCGCTGCGTCCCAGAGCATCCCGGTCTTGACGGCGTCGGCCCCTATATCGGAGAAGACCGCATCCATCTGTGCCTCGATGAAGGGGAGGGGGATCGGATACACCGATTGAACCCCCATGCTGTTCTGGGCGGTGAGGGCGGTAATCACGCTCATCCCGTGGCCTCCCAAGGAGGCGATGGTCTTTACGTCCGCCTGGATCCCCGCGCCGCCCCCCGTGTCGGAGCCGGCGATGGTCACAATCCTCTTCATCGCTCCTGCTTAAGCCTCTCGGCGATTAAGGCCGCTGCCTTCTCTCCTGAGAGCAGCATCCCACCGAAGATGGGCCCCATCCGATGGGCGCCGAAGGAGGCGTTGGCGGACATGCCCGCCACAAAGACCCCGGGGAATACCTCTTTGGTGTTCTCCAGGGTGCTGCGCTCCGCCACCTCCGCCCAGAGGGACTTTTCCCCCATGATCCTTCCCGTGGGGGTGAGGAGGGCGGCGTCTACTTTACGCTCAATGACCTTGACCACCTCGGTATCGTGTCCGGTGCTGTCGATAACGTACTTACTCCTCATGGTCAGCGGATCCACGTGGAGGCCGGCCATCTCGACCGCCGTCCAATTCAAAACGAGCCCCACAACTCTATCCTTGCGCACCACCACATCCTCCACGCTCATCAGGTTGAATATCTTAACGCCCGCCTGTACGGTCCGGGAACAGAGGGTCGAGATGCACTCCACGGCATCAGCCGTGTAATACCCATCGCGGTATAACTCGCTCCTAATGCCGAATTCATCAAGGAGCCTTTTCCCCTCCTCCTGCACCACGATCTCATTGAACATCATCCCGCCGCCCCACATTCCGCCGCCGATGCTCAGCTTGCGCTCAAAGAGGGAGACTTTATAGCCGGCTTTGACGAGGTAGTACGCCGCTACCAGCCCTGCCGGTCCTCCCCCGACAACGGCGACGTCGACCTCGAGGGAGTCGTTGAACTTCCGCAGAAACCTCTCGATAATAGCCCGGGAAATGATGACTTCGTCTAGAACCATACTGTTTCCTCCTTTACTAAATTAAAGGCCGTATATCCCATGACGGAAGATACGGCCTGTTACTGTCACTCATGCCGCTTCCCTTCGCTGGAATTACCCATACAGGTTCCCAGGGTCACCCCATAACCGGAGTGTCTCAGCCCTTGCGAGCTCCCCTAGCGACCGCTATTCAGTTTTTATTTCTTAGAAAGATAAACCCACCCGTCGAGAATGTCAATGAGAAACCTGCCCTTTAATCTTGACATTTTCTCCACCTTCTATAATAATCATCCGTAAAGGAACAAGGATGCAGAGAAATAAGGAGATTATACTGGGTGTGAGTGGAGGAATCGCCGCCTACAAGTCGGTGGAGCTCCTCCGTGAGATGACCAAGAAGGGGGCAAACGTCAATGTGGTGATGACCAAAAATGCCCAACAGTTCATCACCCCCCTCACCTTTCAGACCCTCTCAGGCAACCCTGTACTCTGTGATATGTTCCGCCTCTTGGAGGACTCTAAAATCGGCCACGTGACCGTGGCCGACAGCGCCGATCTCATGGTGATTGCCCCCGCCACAGCGAACATCCTGGGAAAGATAGCCAACGGCATTGCCGACGATTACCTTACCACCATGGTCATGGCCACGAAGGTGCCTGTGCTGTTCGCCCCCTCTATGAACGTGAACATGTGGCACAACAGCTTTGTGCAGAACAACGTGGAGAAGCTCAAGGCCCATGGATATCAATTTGTAGATCCCATAGAAGGGGATCTGGCCTGCGGGAGCGTGGGCAAGGGGAAGTTGGCAGACATCGAAGAGATCGTAGAAAAGATCGAGGATATCTTTACCAAAAAAGACCTCTCCGGCCAGCACGTCTTGATTACGGCCGGCCCCACATTGGAACCGATTGATCCGGTCAGATATATCACTAACCGCTCCACCGGGAAGATGGGATTCGCCCTGGCAAAGATGGCCCGCAGAAGGGGAGCGGAGGTGACCTTGGTTACCGGACCCCACTACCTCTCGCTGCCCCGAAGGGACATTACGCAAATCGTGGTCAACGATGCCCGACAGATGCAAGAAGCCGTCATGCACTATTTTGAAGACTGCCACATCGTCATCATGGCTGCGGCCGTGGCCGATTTCCGTCCCCAGGATTTTCTCACAGAAAAGATTACCAAGAGGAAAAACGGGACCTATCTCTTAGAGATGGATAAAAATCCTGACATCCTGAAAGAACTGGGAGAAAAGAGGCGCAATCACATCCTGGTGGGTTTCGCAGCGGAGACGAGCGAGCTCATGGAGAATGCCGCAGCAAAATTACAGGAGAAAAATCTCGACATCATCGTGGCCAACGACGTCACCCAGCCGG